>JAJXXI010000676.1 GCA_021781185.1 bacterium | reverse complement strand
CCAACCGCCGACTGGCGGCTGCGGTGGGGACAGCCGTTACCACGGTTCGCACACTGAATTTTGAAAAAATCACCCATGAAAAATCGTGGCGCTGAAAAATCACCCGTTTTTCAACGGCCTGCTAGGACAATATCCTTATTTATGGGTAATTTATTTTTTTTTAGCACTTTTTACCGGCGAACATATTCTTCGTCTGATTAAACGAAACAAATAGGAAGGCAAGTTCAGCAGGCGTTGGCGATGGCAAACGGGGGCAAACCTGATCTGGGGCTGGAGGCGCTGCGGCAACTGGGGCGGATGCAGGAAATGTTTTACCACATGCAATCCCTCACGGCACTGACCACAAAAGGCTTGCCAACCACCGCCCAGGTTATTCATGCTCCCTGACGAAAGGCAAAACCGATGAAAATCTTTAAGCTGTTCTTGGCCTTCGCTGCAAGTGGTTTGGCTGCGGCCAGCACCAACGCCATGCCGGATTTGAGCAGCGGCGAATTTGCGCCGCGCGATTCGATAATGGTTGCGAATTCCAGCTACCAGCAACAAGCAAATCTTTACACTTTTGTTGGCAATAATCCCATCAACAATATTGACCCGCTAGGGCTTTGGACATTTGAAGCATACGGCGGCGCGATTTTTGGCGGCTATCTTTCCTTTGGCTACAATTACGGCCATTTTTCCTTCCGTGCTGGACTTGGTGCGGCGGCAGGTTACAGCGTTAGCTTTGATCCTAAGCCCAAACAAAGTGACCTCACGCCTGGCACTTGGGAAGGAGGTCTTATTGGTAAGGCAGATAGAGGTTATGGACCACTTGGAGGAGGCATTGAAGGGGAAGTCGGCGGCACGAAAGACCCTTGTGGTAAGGGTAAAAAATTTGCCGATGTTGGAGCTAACGGCTCATTCGTGATTCTTTCAGTGAATGTTGGAATTGGTAAAGAGACAGAGGTGAATGGGGCTGGTGATCCTGACCAGTGGAATACTGTCAGGAAACCGCTGGATTGGCAATTAGATATACCGACTGAAGGAGATGTTTGGAAAGGCAATTGGCTCCCGAACGCGAAAGAAAGAGCAAGCACTGGCGGCTTTGTGGGGCCATTTATTGGACATCAATTTTAGATTAGGATGTGAATCAGTTATGAGAAGCCTAGTTCTAACCTGTCTGATATTAATTGTTGGTGTAACGCTTGCATTGTTCGTTAAGCACTGGACGGATGCGCATGGGCTTCCAGTAATTGTATCCAACGTTGACAAGCAGTTGGTTGATTTAGTGTCACAATCGCCAAATCTGAAAGGTCTAATTGTCGGAAAGAGAACGAGTGTTCTTCGCATGGTGGGTGATGCGCCTCCCTTCGAAGGAGAAATCCAGTATCAGGCGCAACTGAACGGTTCGTCGGTAGATCTGTTTGTTTATTGGGCGGGGGATTCCACCAACTCCCAAATTACAAAAATTGAGTCCGCACTTAACAATTCAGAACCGCAAATCCTTTGGGAACAACATTAGCAGTTTACCAAACTGGCTAACAACGAGGTGTTCGTCCGGGTGCTGGCGCGGTATCACGCAGAAAAACTTCAACAGCTTGAAGCCCAAACCAAGATAGCCTGGGACAAAGTGAATAAACTCAAATCGTTATTTGAGATTTGGTGAATACGGGAATCCACCAGAACCAACACCGAGCAATCATATCTGGCGCAAGGCCGGTCGGGATGCCTGCCGTTTCCTCAAGAGACTGCTGCTTTTGCTCCGCCATCTGACCGGCCGCTCCGGTTACAGTTTTCTCTCCGTCCTCTTCGCTGATTTCAAAACTCGTCAAATTATTTTTTCACAAAATTTTTGCGGTTCTGTTCGTCCGGTGGGTGGTGTGGTTCGCGGTTGTTCGTGACTGGCTTTGTGGGCGGGAAAAAATTCTGAAAACCAGGTGTATAAATGCGGCGGCAGGCACGACGTGTTGGGCGTGAGGAAACCTGTCAAATTTTTTAGATGTAAAAATTTGTATGCTGGTGGCAGGCAAACGACAGCGCATGGCAGGCAGTGGCAGGCAACGTGAAATCGCGGAATGCCGGAAAAATAATGGGTGGTAAAGTCGCCAGAGCAAAAACTGAAATTCTGAAAACTGAAATTTTTATGAGCGAAAACCAAAATCAAAACTTGAGTGGGATTTCCCTACAACCCTCACCCGGCGCATTCGCGCCACCCTCTCCCACTCCTGCGGGCGAGGGGGATTTGCCGAAGCCGAATCCGTTCCGGTCGCGGACGTGGAATTTGACGGCGCAAATGCGGCTGCTTCGCGATGACCCGAAAAAGGCGCGTCGGCTGAAAGCCGAGGCGGAGGCCGATGGCGAGGTGGCAGGCCCCAAGGTGGGGCGACCCAAATTTTATTAGCCACAGATTAACACAGATGAAACACAGATTTTTAACCGCGAAAGACACGAAATACACGAACCACCTTGCGGTGGGGCCACCATTGAAAAAGCGGAAATTTGAAACCTGAAATTAAACCCTGCCTCACCCTGGCCCTCTCCCTCCCGCTGGGAGCGGGCCGGAGAGGGAATAAAAAATTTATGCCGGTGAACAGCACGCATCCTGATTATGACGCGAACATCCTGCCGTGGATGCGGGCGCGGGATGTTTATGCCGGTGAGGATGCGGTGAAGGCGGCGGGGCCGCGCTATCTGCCGCGTCTCGACTGTCAGGATGATGCGGAGTATGCGGCGTATAAACAGCGGGCGTCGTTCTTCAATGCGATGGCGCGGACGGCGGACGGGTTCACGGGGCTGATTTTCCGGCGGGAACCGGTCTTCAAGATTCCAGTCGAACCCACCTCATCCGCCCTTCGGGCACCTTCTCCCCAGAGCGGAGAAGGCCGGCTGGCGGCGGCGCTGAATAATTTTCTGAGCAATGCGGATATGCTGGGGACGACGTTGTCGGCTTACGCGCATCGGCTGGTGGCGGAGATCATGGTGGTGGGCCGGGCGGGGTCGCTGGTGGATTGGGGTGGCAGCGCCACGGGCCATGACGGTGAGCGCGCGTATGTGGCGCGTTACAAGGCGGAGGACATCCTGAATTGGCGCACGACGATGGTGAACGGGCGGCAGGTGCTGTCCCTGGTGGTGCTGCGTGAAAATGTGGCCTCGGGCAAGGATGATGGGTTTATCTGCGAACAGGTGGAGCAAATTCGTGTGCTGCGGTTGGAACCTTTGGCGAGTCGGAAACCAAAACGCGGCGCGCAACGGAGTGCGCGCCCTACCAGCGAATGGCAATGCGTGGTCGAGATTTGGCAACGCGGCGGCACCGGCAAAAAAGAATGGCAGTTAGTGGAGACGCGCATCCCGGTGCGGCGGGGCAAACCGCTGCCGCTGATTCCCTTTGTCTTTCATGGCCCACGTCACTCTTTGCCTGACGTGGACAAGATTCCACTGACGGACATCATCGCCATCAATCTGGATCACTACCGGCTGAGTGCTGACTACAAGCATGGGATGCACTTCACCGCACTGCCGACGGCTTGGGTGTCTGGCTTTGACAAAAATTCCAGTCTTCGGATTGGCAGCAGCACGGCATGGGTCGCCGAAACTCCAGGTGCCACGGCTGGCTTCTTGGAATTTCACGGTCAAGGTCTGTCCACCTTCGAGCGGGCGATGGATCGTGACGAGCAACTCATGGCCGTGCTCGGCACGCGGATGCTGGAATCCCGCAAGCGGGTCGGCGAAACCGCTGCGGCCATTGAACTTCGTCAGAGTGGTGAAAACTCCATCCTGAACACCGTGTCTTTGAGTGTCAGCGCGTCGCTGACACAAGTGCTGCGCTGGGTGTATTGGTGGAATTCGACCGAGCCGATTCCTGACGCCATCGGTCCCGACCTTGTTCTCGCCAGTCTGAACACCGACTTCAGCATCACCGGCATGTCGGCATTGGAGATCACCGCCCTGGTCGCCGCCTGGCAGGCCGGCGCCATCAGTCAGGCGACGATGCTCGACCTGTTCCGTGCCGGTGAAGTCATCGCCCCTGGCCGCACCAACGATGAGGAAATCAATCTGCTCGCCACCGAGAAACGAAGCACCTCACCCCGGCCCTCTCCCCAGCGCGGAGAGGGAGTCGTCACGCCGACTGCGCCGGGTGATGTGAACGCCAAACCGGTAACCTGAAAATTATGGCCCTGAAATACAAATATGCAACCAAGCAGGAAATTCCTGCTGAACATCAAACCTTCTACGTCGAGCGCGACGGTGCCTGGCTGCTCGACACCGATGGTGTCGTGAGTCAGTCCAAGCTGGATGAATTCCGCCAGAACAACATCACGCTCACCCATCAACTGAAACGCTTTGAAGGCATTGACCCTGACGACGTGCGGTCCTTGCGGACGGCCACCATGAAGATGGAGGAAGAAAAGCGCCAGTTGGAAGAGGCCGCGCAGATCAAGGCCGGTGAAGTGGACAAGGTCATTGAGGCTCGCCTCAAGACCGCCCGCACTGAATGGGACAAGACGCATGGCGTCGTGGTCGCCGAACGTGATGCGCTGACTGGTCGCCTCACCGCGATTCAGATTGATCAAGCCGTCGTCACCGAAGCGACCAAGCGCGGCCTGCGGGCAACCGCGTTGCCGGACATTACGGCGCGTGCCCGCGCCACTTTCAAGTTGGTGGACGGTGTGCCCCAGGCTTTTGATGGTCAAACTCCCCGCTTTGGCAAGGACGGCACGTCCCCGATGACTTTGGCTGAATGGGTGGATGCGTTGGTGTCCGACGCACCCCACTTGTTCGAGGCAAACGCTGGCAGCGGTGCTGCTGGCTCTGGTGGCGGTGCCGCCGGCAGTGCTTCCGCACGGGCAGCTCGGAACCCGTATCGGAAGGGAACCTTCAACCTGACCGAGCAAATGAAATTGCAGAAATCCGATCCGCAACTTGCTGCCCGCCTCAAGGCCGCTGCCTGACGGATCACAACAAACACTGACCTATGGCAAAAACTCAACTTGCAGACATCATCGTGCCGGCGCAGTTCGCCGGTTACGTCCTCCAACGCACGGCGGAGAAATCCGACCTGTTTCAATCCGGCATCGTCCTCCGCACGCCGGACTTTGACGAACGCGCCAGCCTCGGCGGCACGCAAGTCAATATGCCGCATTGGAATGACCTGACGGGCAACCGCCAGCCGCTTTCCGACTCGGCACCGCTCGTGCCGGCGAAACTCACGGCGGACCAGGACATCGCCCGCATCCACAACGACGGCAATGCGTGGTCGTGGAATCATCTGGCCACCGTGGTCGCGGGTGATGATCCGGCGCTGGCGCTGGCGAACTTCATGGCCGACTACTGGAATCGCCAGAACCAATACATGCTCATCAACTCCCTCACCGGCGTCTTCGGTGCGGCGAGCATGGCGGGCAATCTGTTGGCGATCCACAGTGAATCCATCGCCGCACAGACGGCTGCGACCAAGCTGAACGGTGCGACGTTCGTGGATGCGACGCAACGCCTCGGTGATCGCGGCGACCGTTTGGTCGCGGTGGCGATGCACTCCGCGGTGGAAGCGGCGCTGCGCAAGCTCGACCTGATTGACTTCATCCCGGACAGCCAGGGTGAGGCGCAAATCCGCACGTTCCAAGGCCGGCGCGTCATCGTGGACGATGGCTGTCCGTCTCGCAACGGCACCACGGATGGCTTGGTCTATACGACCTATCTGTTCGGTCCCGGTGCGTTCGGCATGGGCTTTGCCGATCTGAACGGCGCTCCCGTCGAGGGCGGTCACGGCACGGAAGGGTGCGAAATGGCGCGTGACGCGCTCAACAGCGACACGTTCCTGGTGAACCGTCGCCGGTTCATCCTGCATCCGCGTGGCGTGAAGTTCACGAGCGCGAGCGTGGCGGGTGCCAACCCGACCAACGCGGAGCTGGCCTTGGCCGCGAATTGGGTGCGCGTGTGGGAAAACAAAAACGTCCCGGTCGTGGCCGTGACGCATAATATCTAGCGCCGAGCCGGCGCGGGCAATTGCGCTTCGCGCGGGGAAATCCTGCGCGAAGCGTTTAACCGAAAAACTTAACCAAAATATTTTATGGGCAAACTTCAACCTCGCAGTTTCGAGCGGATTCGTTCGGGTGAACAAATCCTGATTCCAACCTTTACCAACAATGCGGCGGCGGTCGCGGCTGGCGTCACGCCGGCCAAGTTTCCGCGTCGCCTCATCTACCTGTCTGCCGGTGGCACGGGCGCGGTTCCGTGTCTCGCCATTTCTGACGGCGCGAATTGGCGGCAAGTCGCCATCGGCATCAACGCCATTTGAGGTCCTACCGGACTGCCACCAACCGCACCTGCCATTATGGACAAATCCTATCCCAACATCCGGCGCAAGCGGAAGCCATTGCTGCCGCCTGAACCAGTGCCGACGGTCTGCCCGCATTGCGGCAAATCTTCGGCTGAACCAGTTGAACTAGCGACGGCAACACCGCCGGAGAAAATCACGCCACCTGAAGATGCGCCTCACCCTGCCCAAACCGATTCTGAATAATCCACCGATGACGCGTGGTCAGCGGCGGGCGTGGCTTGCGCTGGAGGAACAGCGCCGTCGCCGTCGCCGGCTGGCGGAACTCGTGCCAGCGTTGCCGGTGACGTTGTGGACGGAACTGGCGGGTTACTGGAAGCTGGAGGAGCCGGCCAATTCGCCGCGCCTTGATGCCTCCGGTAATGGCTGGGATTTGCAGGAATGGTCGTTCACCGAAGCCTACGGCGGTGGCCATGTGCCGGTCAGGCAAACGACCGGCGTCGTGAATTTCGCCGCCGATTTCAGCGCCGGTGCCGGCGGGCCGGCGCTCGTGTCGTTCGCGCCGAACACGTTGCTGGCGGGTGATTTTACGTTCGCGGTTTGGGTTGGTTTCTTCTCCGGCGCCGAATTCGAGTGGGGACTGATCAGCGTGGGTGGCTCGGTGCTCATCGGCATCCGGCCGTTTGACGACAGGGTGACGTTCGGGGTGCAGACCGCCGGCGGCTTGGCCCAGATCGAAACGGG
>JAJXXI010000531.1 GCA_021781185.1 bacterium | reverse complement strand
TTTTCGGCTATCACATGGACGTGTTCTGGGCCATCGCACTGGGACTGGCCTTCACCACCGGCCTTTACACGGTTTTGGGCGGCTTGCGCGTCATCATGTATACCTCCGTGCTCCAAGCCCCGGTGCTGATTCTAGGTTCGGTTTGCATTCTCTACACGGGGCTGCACGTCCTGGGCCACGGCAGCCTGATTGCCGGCTGGCATGCCACCCTCACCGCGGTCGGCAGCAATGTGCATTTGATTCGTTCCATCCACGACCCGGTCTGGGCGTGGACGGCCGTTTTGCCCGCCTCGGCCATCATCGGCTTCTGGTATTGGTGCACCGACCAGTATATCGTGCAGCGCGTGCTGGCCGGCAAAAACCAGCAGGAATCCCGGCGTGGCACCATTCTGGCTGGTTTCTTCAAGTTGACGCCGGTGTTCATCTTCCTGGTGCCAGGCATGATCGCCTTTGCGCTGACCAAAGCTCCGGGCAGCGGCTTCAGCACCAGCGGCGATGCTGCCTACACCTCGCTCGTCGCGCAAATCCTTCCACACGGCATCCGGGGGGTTGTCGCCTGCGCCATGATCGTCGCCCTGATGGCATCGCTGGGTTCCAAGTTCAACGCCTGCGCCACGCTGTTCACCATGGACTTTTACCGGGAATGGTTTCCCAACGCCTCCGGCCGGACCGAGGTGATCGTGGGCCGCATCGCCACGGCGGTCATTGTTTTAATCGGCATCTGCTGGGTGCTGGTCATCAAGAGCCTGCATTCCAATCTTTATGTCTATCTCCAGAGCGTGCAGGGCTACCTCTCGCCGGCCATCGCGGTGCTGTTCATTGGCGGCGTCTTTTGGAAACGCGCGACCGCGCCTGCAGCCTTGTGGTCTTTTGCCTTCGGGGTTATCGCCGGCTTCACCCGTCTGGGCGCAGACATTTATATGCGCAGTTATGAAACCGTCGTTGTGAATGCGAAAGACAATCTCTATCATGGTGTGATTACCTCGGATCAATACAAGGCGATCATTGCCCCCATCCAGCAGAAATACGGGCTGATTTATGATTTGTGGACCATCAACTGGCTGTATTACTGCCAGATATTGTTCGTGGTGACCGCCGCATTGCTGGTCATCATCAGTCTGATGACCAAGGCACCGGACCCGAAGACGGTCAAATTCACTTACTATGGTGCCACGCCGGAGGAAAAGGCCGCCACCCGCGCCAGTTGGAACGCCATGGACGTCATTTTGAGTCTGATTGTCGTGGGTCTCTGCGTGCTGTTCTACATCAAGTTCTGGTGAGCGCGCGATTCGTTTCCACAGCGGCGATGCCATGGCATCGCCGCTTTTTTATCAGGATTCTTGACTCTGCTGCATTCTCGTCCAATATCGAGTTCGACACTCCTCTAAAACACCCGCAACTGGAAAACCTATGTCGCGAAAGTTAAATCCCCACGTCATCCTGCTTACGCTCATCGCCACCCTGGGTGGATTGCTGTTTGGATACGACACTGCCGTCATCTCTGGGGCGGTGGGCAGTCTGAAAGCTTACTTTATTGATCCGCGGCATTTTAGCGATCCCAACGCCGCGAATTCACTCTGGGGCGTTGTCAATTCCAGCGCCCTGATCGGGTGCATTATCGGCGGCATCATCGGCGGCTGGGTCAGCACGCGGATTGGACGCAAACGCGGACTGGTCATCGCCGCCTTCCTCTTTCTGATTTCCGCGCTCGGCGCCGCCGCGCCGGAATTCCCCTTCGCACCGGTCGGCCACGGCGGACCGGGCTACATGTGGAATTTTGTCTTTTACCGGATCCTCAGCGGCATCGGCGTTGGGCTGGCTTCCATGCTGTCACCCATGTATATCGCGGAAATCGCGCCGGCCCGCATCCGCGGCAATCTCGTCGCATGGAACCAGTTTGCCATCATCTTCGGCATGTTGGTGATTTACTTCGTCAATTACGGAATTTCCAAGGCTGGCGGCGGCGATGCCTGGCTCAACACCATCGGCTGGCGTTACATGTTCCTGTCTGGAGCCATTCCGGCCGTGATCTTTTTGCTCCTGCTGTTTCTCGTGCCCGAAACGCCGCGTTTCCTGATGTTGAAAGGAAACGAAGCGGGCGCCCGGGCCGTGCTGGCGAAACTGACGACGGCGGAGGAAGGGGAACAGGAAATCGCGGATATTCGTGCCTCGCTTGCCGAACACCACTCCGGCCGGCTGCTTTCCTTCGGCGCACTGCTCATTTTCATCGGCATCCTGCTGTCGGTTTTTCAGCAATTCGTCGGCATCAACGTCGTGCTCTATTATGCGCCGGAGATTTTCAAGAACGTGGGTTTTGACACCAATGCCTCGCTGCTTCAAACGATCATCGTTGGGGCCGTCAATTTGGTCTTCACCGTGGTTGCCATTGTCACCGTGGACAAGCTGGGCCGCAAGCCCCTGCAAATCATCGGCGCTCTGGTCATGGCGGTGGCCATGTTCGCCCTGGGCGGCGCATTTGCGTTACAAATCAAAGGCATGGTGGCCCTGTTTTGCATGTTGCTTTACATTGCCGGATTTGCCGTCTCCTGGGGACCGGTGGTCTGGGTTCTGTTAAGCGAAATTTTCCCGAATCAAATCCGTGGCAAGGCCATGGCGGTGGCGGTGGCCGCCCAATGGATCGCCAATTTCCTGGTCAGTTGGACCTTCCCAATTCTCAACGACAACCCCCATCTGGTGAAAGTCTTTCATCATGGATTTGCCTACTGGATTTACGCCGTCATGAGCGTCCTCGCGGCCCTGTTCATGTGGTTGCTGGTTCCAGAAACCAAGGGGCGCACCCTTGAACAGATGGAAAAACTCTGGTTCAAGCCCGGTAAAAAGCAACCATAGTTCGGAGGCATTACGGACACCGCCGGCCTCGATTCAAGCTGGGGCGCAACCGCAGTAATTCTTGAGATGAACTGGCCAGCCAGAATGGCCGTCCCGCTGATCCTGGTTTAGTGCGGCAGCAAACCCAGTGATGCCAGCATTGTCCTTGTTTGCCCGGCGGATTCATGCAGGATGGCCTGCCAGCCGCGCGCCGCGCCAGCGGCGACATTCTCGGCCCGGTCATCCAAATAAACCAGGCCAGCCCCGCTGCGCCCGCAAAGTTTTTCCATCGCTTCGTAGATGGCCGGCAGCGGCTTCATCGCCCCGACTTCGTAGGAAAAAATGTAGCCGTCAAAATGCGCGAAAAACGGAAAATTCCGGCGGACGTGCTCGACGGCCAGGTCATTGGTGTTGGAGAAAATGTAGGTCTTGAACCCACGCCGTCGCAATTCCGCATGCAACGCGATGGTTTCCGGCATTTCCGAAAAAATATCCGCGAAGTAACCGCCAAATTCACCGGGGCTGCCGTGAAATCCGGTGGCCTGACACACCGCCTCGTAAAAACCCTGTCGCGTAAGCCGGCCGGATTCATATTCCACGAGCAGCGGAGAAGTGCCGAGAAAGCCATGCAGATCCGCCGGCGGACGGGCGCTGCGCCCGGCAACTTTTTGGGCGGCGCGGCGATAATCAAAATCCACCAGCACCTTGCCCAGATCAAAAATGAAAACAGGAGCTTCTTTCATGACATTTCCCGGCGGCCTTCCAGCGCGCGGTCCAGCGTGAGTTCATCCGCGAATTCGAGGCCGCTGCCGGCCGGCAGCCCGAAACCGATGCGGGAAATTTTCAGGCCGGGGCGGGCTAGTCGTTTCGCCAGATAATGACTGGTGGCGTCGCCTTCCACGTCCGTGCCCAGCGCGATGATGATTTCCCGGATGGCTTCGCGCTGGAGACGCTGCTCCAGTCCGGCGATTTGCAGATCATCCGGCTCCACGCCGTCGAGCGGCGAAATTTTGCCGCCCAACACGTGAAATTTGCCGCGATAGGTTCCGGATCTTTCAATGCTCAAAATATCCACGGCCCGCTCCACCACGCAGACCAGCGAACCCTCGCGGCGCGGATCGGTGCAGGTGGAGCAAGGGGTGGTCTCCGTGAGCGCGCCGCAGTTATCGCAGAACCGGATGTGTTCGCGGGCGTGGACGATCACCCCGGCCAGATGTTTTACCAGTGCGGGATCAGCCTGCACCAGATGGAGCGCGATGCGTTCAGCGGAGCGCGGCCCAATGCCGGGCAGTTTGCTTAACGCCGCAGTCAGGGCGGTGATGGGTTCGGGCAGCGGCATGAATCTTCTTCCTCCCCACGCTCTCCTTGATCCCGGCTTGATCGCCGAGGAAGAAGCTGGGGAGAATTGAGCTACATCATTCCTGGCAAATTGAATCCCGCCGTGGCCTTGCCCATTTCAGTGTTGGAGATTTCCTTGGCCTGACTGAGCGCCTGGTTGGCAGCGGTGAGAATCATGTCCTCGACGATTTGCGCGTCGCCGGGATTCAGCGCCTGCGGATCAATTTTAATGGACGCGATGGAGCCGTCGCATTTGGCGACGACTTTGACCGCGCCGCCACCACTGGTGGCCTCGACGGTGCGGGCAGCGAGCTGCGCCTGGATTTGCTCCATCTGCTGCTGCATTTTCGCAGCCTGTTTCATGAGTTTTCCAATGCTGGACATTTTAAGGGGTTGGGAGTTGTTGGTTGATGGTTGGTCGAGAAATCAAGCGCGCACTTCCACGATGGTTCCTTTAAACACTTCCAGCGCTTTTTTGATGAGCGGATCGTTTTTAAAATCATCCTTGTTGAAGGGCGCTGGGGCCGGCTTTTTTTCCGGGGCGGGAGCGGCGGGCGCTTCAGCGGAGCTTTTGGCGGTGGACGGAATTTTTGCCGGTTGAGTTGCAGGGAGTGCTACTGGAGCGGTGGAGGCCGGCCGTTCCCAGCCAGCCGGTTCCGGGGACTTGATGAACTTGATCATCGCCTGGTGATGGCCGAGTTCGGCCAGCTTGGTGGCCAGCAACGTGTGATTGCGTGAATTGTCCACCAGGCCGAGATAATCTTCAAACTCCGGATCGAAGCCGATCACCAGCACGTTTTTCTCAAACGAAATGGGATGCGCGTTCAAAAGATAGCTGCGCGTAAAGGAACTGGCCCGGCCGACGGCTTCAACCAATTTCTCCCACAGTTCGGCAAGACTGCCGGTGGCCGGGGCGCCGACGGCCGCCGCTGCCGGTGCCGCCACGGATTTGGAGACCGGCGGTTGAACCGCCGTTTCCCGCGACGGAATGCTCGCGGCGGGCACACTGGTTGCCGGTGCGGCGGGCGCTTTGACGGGAGCCGCCGGCCGGGCCGGCGCGACATTTGTTCCACCGTCCTGGCCGCGCAACTGGTTCAGTTGTTTCAGCACGGCGTCAATCGGCAGGGCGGTGCGCGCTTCAATGGCGCGGAGCAGCGTGACTTCCAGCAGGATTTTTTTCGAGGCGGCATCGCGCAGGCGCAGTTCGGCGTCGGCGAGCGATTCCAAAATGCGGGTCAACGCCTCGGTGTTGGAGAGTGCAACTTGATCCTTGAGCGCCGCGACCTCGGCTTCGGAGGCTTCCAGCAGGCTCAGGTCGCCCCGGGAAACCTGATAGATGAGCAGGTTGCGGAAGTGGTTCAGCAAATCACCCAGCAGGCGGCCGAGATCCTTGCCGCCCTGGGCAAGTTCGTTCAACTGCGTGAGCGCCGTCTGAATTTCCCCGGCCAGCACGGCCTGGCTCAACTTGAGAATCTGGTCTTGCGCCGCCAGTCCGAACATGGACAGCACGTCGGCCTCCTCGATTTTATCCCCGCAAAAACTGATGAGCTGATCGAGCGTGGATTCGGCGTCGCGCATTCCGCCGTCCGCGCCCCGGGCGATGGCGTGCAGCGCGGCGGCATCAATTGTCACCTTTTCCTTGGCGGCAATTTCCGCGAGATGTTTGGTGATGAGCGCGGCCGGAATGCGGCGCAGATCATAACGCTGGCAGCGCGAAAGAATCGTCGGCAGCACCTTTTCCGGGTCCGTGGTGGCGAACATGAATTTCACATGCGCGGGCGGCTCCTCCAAGGTCTTCAACAGCGCGTTGAACGCCGCGGTCGAGAGCATGTGAACTTCGTCAATGATGTAGATTTTAAACCGCGCGTTGGCCGGCGCGTATTTGCAGGTTTCCCGGAGTTCGCGGACCTGTTCGACTCCGTTGTTGCTGGCCCCGTCAATTTCCAGCACGTCGAGCGAGCGTCCGTCGGTGATTTCCTGGACGCGCGGATCGTTGTCGTCGAAGTCAGTTTTTGGGCCGCCGGTGCAGTTGAGCGCCTTGGCGAAGATGCGCGCGATGGTGGTCTTGCCGGTGCCGCGCGGACCGCAGAACAGATAGGCGTGCGCAATGCGCTGCTGGGCGATGGCGTTGGCCAGCGTCTGGGTGACGTGTTCCTGGCCGACCACGTCTGCAAAGCGCTGCGGGCGGTATTTTCGGGCGATGACCTGATAGGACATGGGCGATTTACGTTTTCGGATTTACAATTTTCGCGTCACGGACAATTGTCTCGGCAATCGTAAATCGTGAATCGTGAATCGTAAATGAAGATGTGTCAGGGTAACCACGGCAGATACGGAGCAAACTACCGTTGCTGCCTTCCGGCCCTGGCGGGGTTCGTAAGTCCACATTCCATGGGCCCTGACGGGGGGAAATGTTGCGCGAGCGGGAAGCGGGTTACAAGCAGAAACGCCGGCGGGACGAATCCATAAAGAATGAAACCGCCGGAACGTTTTTTCCGCTCCGGCGCCATGGACGGATTCCTCGCATGGCCATGTGGCTGACGGGGGCGCTCCAGTCGCTGAAACCAGTGCTGCCGCCCACCGCGCGGATTTGCAAGGCACGTTGCAACTGGTAAACCGTTGTTGAATCCACCAGAACTGGATTGCCCTCATAATAGACCTGCACGCTCAAACTCGCCGTTTCTGTGGGCTGACCGCAATTTATCTTTCATCGGTTGTTTTTGGGTTGAAGCGTATTTTCGGTTGCGCAATTTTTCTACCGCGAAGATTGCGGGCAAAATACCGAAAATAATGATTGGATACCAAAGGCTGATCATCAGTGTCCACCAAGTTTTATCTCTAT
>JAJXXI010000237.1 GCA_021781185.1 bacterium | reverse complement strand
CCCGCCGCGCCGCCGCCAGCCACGATGATTTTGCGTGAACTCACGCGCGGAGAATTGCAGAATTCCCCGCATGTCCGAAGAAAATTTACCAGTGCCAGCCCCGGTGCCCCATAAACGCCGCAAGCGTTACAGCGGCAAAAACCCGCGCCGTTTCGAGGACAAATACAAGGAGCACGGGCAGGATGCGGCCACCATCGCCAAGGTCATCGAGTCCGGCAAGACACCCGCCGGCACGCACCGGCCCATCATGGTTGCGGAAATCCTGCAAATCCTCGCGCCCAAGCCGGGCGAACTGGCGGTGGACTGCACGCTGGGCTACGGTGGTCATGCGCAGGAAATTCTCGCACGGATTTTGCCCGGCGGAAAACTGCTCGGCCTTGATCAAGACCCGGTGGAACTGCCGAAAACCGAGGCGCGGCTGCGCGAACTGGGTTTTGGGCCGGATGTTTTCACCGCGCACCGGAGCAACTTTGCCGGCTTGCCGCAGATTCTCGCCGCGCAAAATATCTCCGGCGCGGATTTGATCCTCGCCGATCTCGGCGTTTCCTCGATGCAGATTGACGATCCATCGCGCGGCTTTTCCGTGAAGCTGGACGGCCCGCTGGACATGCGGATGAATCCGCAGCGCAGCCAGCCGGCGTCCGCCTTGCTGCAAAAGACCAGGCCGGCGGCGCTTGCGGAAATACTGGTTGATTTCGCCGATGAACCCAACGCCGCCACGCTTGCCCCGGCGCTCGCGGGAAAACAGTTTGCCACGACGCTGGAGCTGGCCGCCGCCATCCGCGCTGCGCAGCCGCGTTTGGGCAAAGGCGAATCCGACCAAGCCGTGCGCCGCGTGTTCCAGGCGTTGCGCATCGCCGTGAACGACGAGTTTTCCGCGCTCGACATGTTTCTGCGCAACTTGCCGTCGTGCCTGAAGCCCGGCGGGCGCGTAACGATTTTGACATTTCATTCCGGAGAGGATCGCCGCGTGAAAAGGGCTTTGGCCTCCGGTTATCGCGATGGCTTCTTCGCGGAAATTGCCGGGGAAGTCCTCCGGCCAACCCCGGAAGAGCTGCGTGCCAACCCGCGTTCCGCCTCGGCCAAACTGCGCTGGGCGCGTCGGGCGGAATAAGCCGCCGGAACAAATCCCGATGAAGTTCCAGCCGTCTGAACAGATCGCCAGCGTTCCGCAGGAGGTCACGGGGCAGCCGCGCCGCGTGGTCGTTGGCAGGATAACGTGGCGCGACACTTTTGCGGCGCTGAAGCATCGCAACTTCAGATTATTCTTCGTCGGTCAACTGGTGTCGCTCATTGGCACATGGATGCAGACCACGGCCCAGGGCTGGCTGATTTACCAGTTGACCGGATCAAAAGCGCTGCTCGGCACGGTGGCCGCCGTCGGGTCGCTGCCGATGCTGCTGTTTTCCCCTTGGGGCGGTTCCGTGGCCGACCGCCACGCCAAACGCACCGTGGTTTTCTGCACGCAAACGGGGATGATGCTGCTGGCTTTCGGCTTCGCCGCGCTGGTTGGCAGCGGCCACATCCAGCCGTGGCATATATTGGTGCTGGCGGCGTTGGGCGGCGTGGCGATGGCTTTCGACCTGCCCGCCCGGCAGGCGTTCATGGTGGAAATCACCAGCCGCGAAGACCTGATGAACGCGGTGTCGCTGAACAGTTCCATTGTCAACGGTGCCCGGGTGGTCGGTCCGGCCGTGGCAGGATTTCTCATGGCGCGGGCGGGCCTGACCATGTGTTTTTTCCTGAACGGGCTGAGCTTTGTCGCGGTGATTGCCGGTCTGCTCATGATGCGGCTGCCCAAGTTTGTTTCCCCGGCAAAACCAATCTCGACCAGCCGCCACATGCTTGAAGGTTTTGCCTATGTGTCGGGGCACCAGCGATTGCGCCGGCTGCTCCTGCTGTTCGGCGTGGTGGGCATCTTCGGGTGGTCCTATTCCGTCCTGCTGCCCGCCTACGCAACGGACATTTTGCATGTGGGTGAAGGCGGTTATGCCACCTTGCTCAGCGCCAATGGCCTGGGGGCGTTGCTGGGCGCGCTGACCGTGGCCAGTTTCGGCAGCCGGATACGACCTCGCCTCCTCATCTTCGGTGGGTTGTGGGTGTTCTCCGCCATGCTGGTGTTGCTGGCCGTGGTGCGCTGGTATCCGCTGGTGCTGCTGTGCCTGGCGGTGGGCGGCTGGGGAATGATGCTTTACTTCGCCACCACCACCACGCTCATTCAGACGAGTGTCTCCCACGAAATGCGCGGGCGGGTGATGGGCATCTGGGGGCTGGTGTTTGGCGGCATGATGCCCGTGGGCGGACTGGAATCGGGTTTGCTTTCGCAGGCGGTCGGGGTGCCGTGGACCATTTCCGTCGGTGCGCTCGTCTGTGCAATAGCCGGCTTGTTGATGTGGCGGCAGGTGCGCCGCCATCCGTCGGCTCCGGCGAACGCACCTGATTGACCCCGGCTGCTGCGACAGCCTTGCCCTCGCAGTTCAAGACCACGAGCCGCCAAAGCGGTTGTTCGCGAGGGCGTATATGTTCCGCAATGGAGAATGCTTGTTGATTTCGGCGGCCCCAAAAGCAATCCTTATCAGCGTGAGCCAATTCAAATCCCTACAGGAGCCAAGGTGGCGAGGATTCATCAGCAACTCCTCACCCCGTCTCCTACAGTATGGAAAAACCGGAAGCCATGTCAGATTGAGCATTTTCATCGCCAAACCAATCCTGCCCCATGCTTAACATCGCCCTCTTTGGTCCGCCCGGTGCCGGCAAAGGCACCCAGTCGGAATTTCTCATCAAGAAATACAACCTGTTTTACATTTCCACCGGTGACCTGCTGCGCAAGGAGATGGCCGGCAAAACCAAGCTGGGGCTCGAAGCCCAAAGCATCATCGCCGCCGGCGGACTGGTTTCGGACGAGATCATCGTGCAGATCATCGAAAAAACCATCACGGACCATCCCGACTCCAACGGCTTTCTGTTCGACGGTTTTCCGCGCACTTATATTCAGGCCTATATTCTCGAAGGCCTGATGCTCAAGCTGCATACGTCGTTGAACTGCCTCATCAGCCTCAACGTGCCGGAGGAGGAATCGGTCCGCCGCCTGATGAACCGCGGCATTACTTCGGGCCGCAGCGATGACAACGAAGCGGTGATTCGCAACCGTCTGCGGGAATACAACCAGAAGACGCTGCCGGTGCTGCAATTTTATCGCGACAAGGGCATTTATGCGGAGGTGGACGGAACGGCGGACATTGAATCCGTGCATCAGCAGATCACCGAAATCATCCGGCAGGAACTGAGCAAAAGCCTGTTCAACGTCGTGTTGTTCGGCTATCCGGGATCGGGTCGCGGTTCGCAGGGCAAGGCGCTGGCCCAGAAATTCGGTCTGGAATACGTCGCGACCGGACCGATGCTGGACCAGGAAATCAAGCAAGGCACGGAAACCGGAAAACGGATCACGGCGCTCTATGAGAACGGCCAGTTGGTGCCGGACGAAATCGTGGTGCAGCTCATCGAGAAAAAGCTGGCGGATTCCAAGGGCGTGAAGGGGTTTATTTTCAAGGGCTTTCCGCGCACGCTGGTGCAGTCCTACATCCTTGACGGCCTGTTGAAAAAGCACGGTTCCACCATCTCGAAAATCATCGAAATCGAAGTTCCCACGCTGGAACTCATCCGCCGGCTCGACGAGCGCAGCAAGACGGCCCGCTGCATGCCCTATGACAGCAGCACCGCGAAAATCGTGAAGCGGTTGCAGGAACACGAAACCAAAACCGTGCCGGTGATCGAGAAATACAACCAGCGCCACGGCGTGGTGAAAGTGGACGGCATGGGCACATTTGACGACGTCTTTGCGCGCATCTCCACCGCCATTGAAGACGGCTTCAAAAGCATGCGGTAGGTGCGGCGAATGATGCATTTTCCGATGTTCTGAGCTAGCATTGAAGCGAATGCAATCAATGACCAAACGAACTCTGGGCAAAACGGGGGCGTCGGTGTCCGTGATCGGCATCGGCGATCTGGCGGATCGTTCTGTGCCGCTGGAGCAGTGCGTGGCGACGATCCATCGCGCCATGGATTACGGCCTGAACCTGGTGGACACCGCGCCCGGCTACGAAACCGGTTACAGCGAACAGATTGTCGGCACCGCGCTGAAAGGCCGGTGCGACGGAATGTTCGTGATTGATAAAATTGACGACCTCGCCGCGCCGGTGAAACCGCAAGTGGAATCCAGCCTCCGTGCGCTCGGCCTTGAGACGGTGGATTTGTTTGCTTTCCACGCAGTTTCGCAAATGGCCGATTGGAATCGGATTGCCGACGCGGGCATGGCGGAACTCGCCAAGTGCCAGTCCGCCGGCAAGGTGCGGTTTCGCGGCATTTCCAGCCATCATCCCGATGTGTTACGCGCCGCCCTCGACAGCGGATTGTGCGACGTCGTGATGTTTCCGGTCGGCCCGCTCGTGCATCGCCGCTACGTGACGGAAATTTTGCCGCTCGCCCGGCGGCAAGGCGTTGGCACCGTCTGTTTCAAAACGTTCGGGGCAGGCAAGCTGCTTGGCGACACGACTGGTTACAACCAGCCGCTGCAAGTGCGGCCGCGCGGAAAATTCAGTTCCGGCGGCCGCGAAGTGGCGGCCGAACCGCATCTGCCGCGTTTGAGCGTGGCCGACTGCCTGCACTACACGCTGACGCAGAATCCGGATGTGACGTTGCTCGGCATGAGTTTTCCCAACGAACAGGACGCCGTGTTCCGCGCGTTGGAAACCTTTCGCCCGTTGGGAGCGGATCAGTTGAAGGACATCGAAGCGCAGGCGGAGCAGGCAATTGAAGGAAAAGGCAATTGCTGGTGGAATCCGCCGGAAAAGGAATGACCCGATCCGGTCGGACCGCGTCGGCAGGGAGAATTTAAATGCGGAAGAAAAAAGAATTACCGCTGGCCCAGGTTTACGGACTGCTTGAACCCGGCCCGGTGGTGCTGGTCACGACATCCCGCTCCGGCCGGGCCAACATCATGCCGATGACGTGGCATACAATGATGGAGTTTGAGCCGCCGCTCGTGGGGTGTGTCATCAGCAATCGAAATTACACGTTCGGGGTTTTGCGGGCGACCGGCGAATGCGTGATCAATGTGCCAACGGCGGAACTGGCGGGAACTGTGGTCGCATGCGGAAACGGCTCCGGGCGGAAGATGGACAAGTTTGAGGAATTCGGCCTCACGCCAGTGGCCGCTACGATGGTCAAGGCCCCGCTCATCGCCGAGTGTTATGCCAGTCTGGAATGCAAGGTCATTGATCGAAAGCTGGTGGACCAATACAACTTTTTCATTCTGGAAGTGGTCAAGGCGTGGATTGATCCACGCCGGAATCGGCCAGCCACACTTCACCACCAGGGAGAAGGGGTCTTTCGAGTGCCGGGCCGGACGATCAAACTGCCGTCCCCAAAAACCTCGCTGCTCGCAGATTGAAGCGCGGCCGGCGGAAACTTCGCCGAAAAGTGGGGCGGATTTTGCTTCTGAAAGTGGAGCCAGCGAGCGGGATTGAACCATCGGCCTGCGGTTTACGAAGGCAATACTCCTCGATCAGCAGGCATCCGCCACCAGTTTTCAAGAGGCGCAAGCAAGGCCGTGATCATTGGTTGAAAGAGCATTTCCGGAAGTTTTTTGTGGCAAGACCGTTGCTACGGGTGGGTAAAAACAGTCAAACGGCGGCTAAATGGCGCGTAAAAGAGAGGACGTTTTAGTGAGGTTAGGAAGTGGAGCCGAATGCCAGGCTTGAACTGGCGACCCCGAAATTACGAATTTCGTGCTCTACCAACTGAGCTAATTCGGCGCGACAGGCATTCTACGCTTTCACTGTCGCCAGTCAAGCGGAGAGGAATGGCGGTAGCCGCCTAATTTGAAATTTGATTTTGATTCCGGGCGGACATTGGGAACGCCAAAAAACAACCAAGAAGCCTGCAAAACGAAAGGTGCGTCTGAATGCGCTTTGGGCAGGGTGAGCGGGAACCTGTCATCAGCCAACCGGCCGTTAAGGTGTTTTGAAAGGGCTTTACGCCTTCAATTCCGTGATTGCCGCATGCAGTTGTTTGGCCAGTTCCTTTCGATCCTCGGTGGTGCGCCGAAAGGTGCCAAAACGCAGCGTCGCCCGCACCCGGCGTTTCGCCAGCAAGTTCAACAAATGCGGAAAAAACATGTGGTTGCCCCAGTAACAAACCTCCTCGCCAGCGTCGCCATCCTCCAGTTCGTAGTGTATCCACGCCGTGGAAATTTCATGTCCGCCGCGCAGGGCGGGTTCGAGCAACGACCCGCGGAACGGCAGAATCATTTTGCCGTCGGAACTGGTGCCTTCGGGGAACACCACGACCAGCGCCCCGTCGCTCAACGCCGCTTCGATCTCGCGGTTCACCTCGCCCACATGCGTGCGGCGTTCGCGTTCGATAAAAATGGTTCCCGCCAGCGAAGCCAGCCAGCCAAACAGCGGCCAGCGGCGCACATCCGCCTTGGACACAAAAACAGCGCGGGTGGCAGCCCCAATGACCAGAATATCGAAATAGCTCAGATGATTGCTGACAAGAAAGCCCCTGGCCGGCACCGGCCCGGAAAGGGTGGTTGAACAGCCGAATATCTTCAGATGCCGCCCGGCGGCGCGATGCAGCCAACCCGCCCGGGCAAGGCGTTTTGACGACGAGGAAACGAATGCGGTGCTGAACAAATAGTCGGCAACATTGACGGCAACTTGAAGGGCAAACCAGCAAAGTTTCCCGGCGGCGCGAATTGTCATCCGCAATGTTCAGCGGCGCGAGGACCCCAGGTCAACCGGGAAATCAGCCAAAAAATCGCTCGCGCGTCTGTGAGGAAAGCGTCTCAAAATCCAGAAAGGTGAGAAAGTCAATCGTCTGAAAGTGCCGGTCAAGCGCCGGCGGACCGCAGATTCTGGCACCGACGGAAAGGTAGGCGCGGAGCAGCTTGGGAATCTGCGTTTTTTCTTCGGTGACGACCTCCAGCGGGCAGTCATAGGCGGCCAGCGGCCGGGTCTGCCATGC
>JAJXXI010000067.1 GCA_021781185.1 bacterium | reverse complement strand
CAGTTGTATTGGGAAAACAGCAGCTCGCAGGGATTGGCGTTCACTTATTCGCTGGTGGTGGATCCGGCGAGCAACGGCGGCAACTACGCGGAAATCTCGCTGGTCACCACGTCCGTGACCAATGACGTGCTGGAAGTTCATTACTCGCTGCTGCGCGGTGCGACCGGATTTTACGTGACGGCCATTTATGGTCACCGCAGCGTGGACGGGGTCTTTGGCATGGGCGAATGCCGCGACAACATTTACGCCGGCTCCATGTTCAACTGGATGAGCGTGGACGCGACGCGCAACCGGCTGATGGAGGTTTCCGGCGGTTCGGCAATCGGCGTGCAGGGCGCGCCCAAGGAGGTTTCGCTGTGGACGAATGGAATTTATGCCGGCCAATACGAGGATAAATACAAATACAGCGCGGACCTGGGCGTGCAGCGGGTCTGGGGCTGGAGCAGCGTGGGCACGGGTGGCAAAAATGTCGGCCTGTGGAACATCTCGGCGAGTTCGGAATATTACAACGGCGGCCCGCTCAAGCGCGAGCTGATGGAGCACATTGGCACCACGGTTTTAAACATGCTCAACGGCGGCCATTACGGCATGGGGTCTGACGGCCACTTTGCCAGCGGCGAGGTGTGGACGAAGGTCTGCGGGCCGTATTTCATTTATTGCAACAACGTGACGAATTCGCTCACCGCCACGAATCTCGCAGCGCAGGCGCTTTACAGCGACGCCCTCGCGCAGGGTGCCGCCGAGCAGGCCGCGTGGCCATACAGTTGGTTCAACAATGCCAACTACACGCCGGCCGCCGGCCGTGGCACCGTGACGGGACATTTTGCCATCAACGACAGCGGCAATCCTCACGCTTCCGCCGCCGGTTTGTGGGTTGGCGTGGTGCAGCAGCCGGTGACTTCCACCGGGACGTATGATTTCCAACAGTGGATGAAGCCGTATCAATTCTGGGTGAAGACGGACCCGAATGGCAATTTCACCATCCCGAACGTCATCGCGGGCGCGAATTACACCTTGTATGCGTTCGGGCCGGGCGTGCCGGAAACCTTCATGTCGCAGGCTCAGACCGGCGGCAATCCACCGTTCTTGTTCGACCTGCCGGCCAGTCCGTTCCCGGTGACCGTCACGGGCGGGGCCACCAACAATTTGGGCAATGTCGTCTGGACGCCGGCACGCGTCGGTCCCACGGTGTTTGAAATCGGGTATCCAAACCGGGTGGCGGATAAATTCCGTCACGGAGATGACTGGTGGGTGGGTGACATCGGCCCCAGTCCGACCGCGCCCAGCCCGATCTGGAGCAAGTGGCTGGAATTTCCCTTCGACTTTCCGAACGGCCCCAACTATGTGGTGGGCCGGAGCCGCTGGACGACCGACTGGAATTTCGTCCAGCCCGTCGTGGTGAGCAGCACGGGCACCTACAACAATTCCAGTTCCACGATTACGTTTAATCTGGCCTCGGCACCAGCCAACGGCGCGCAGGCGTCGCTCTACCTTGGGCTGGCCTCGGATTATTACTGCGCACTGGTGGTAAGCGTCAACAACGTCAATCTCGGCAGCAGCTCCGGGGTGGCCGCCACGCCCAATGCCATTCCGTCAACCGGCTTTATTCCCGGCTACACCGGCAGCGACACCAGCATCCGCGAAGGTAATCAGGGTGCGAGTTCGGATGAGCGCATCACGTTTCCCGGCTCGCTGCTCCACGCCGGGGCGAACACGATCACCTTCACAACACGCCAGGTCGGCGGCAGTTATTTTGCGGATCACGC
Source organism: bacterium (assembly GCA_021781185.1). Lineage (GTDB taxonomy): Bacteria > Verrucomicrobiota > Verrucomicrobiia > Limisphaerales > UBA11358 > UBA11358. The sequence continues at coordinate 5,297 of JAJXXI010000067.1, read as the reverse complement.
GATGTATGATTATCTCCGGCTGGAACTGACGGGCTATGTGCCGCCCGCGCCCGCCAGCGTGACAGCTTTTGCCGGCAACAATTGCAATTTGATTTCCTGGCCGGTCACGCCGGGGGCGACGAGCTACACTGTGCTGCGTTCGACCTCATCCGTCAGCGGCTTCACCCCGATCACGAACGGCGTGGTGGGGCCTGTCTGTGGCAGTGGTGCGAACAACGCGACGTATCTGGACACCACGGCGGCCAATGGCACGACTTATTATTATGCCGTGCAATCGGTCAATCCGACCGGCAGCAGCGTGAATTCGCCGGCCAGCGCCGGCGCGACGCCTTCGGCCAGCCTCGCCACGAGCGCGCCCGCCGCGCCCGCCGGACTGGTGGTCAGCGGCACCGGCCATCAAAACGTCAGCCTGCATTGGACCGCTTCGGCCGGCGCGAATTATTACAGTGTCTGGCGTTCCACGCTGGTGAACAGCGGCGGCGGTTCATCGAACACCTTGAGCACGATCTTGCTCAACAACACGAACACCGCCACCAGCTTCACGGATACGGCGCTCACGGATGGGAGCATTTACCGTTACTTTGTCACCGCCACGGGCGCGGGCGGCACCAGCACCAATTCGGCCTCCGTCGTGGCCGTGCCCTTGCCGGCACCGCCCGCTTCCGCGCCCGTTTCCCTCACCGGCAGTTTTACGCAGACCAATGTCATCACGCTCAACTGGACGGCGGTGCCCAGGGCGGTTGGCTACGCCATCTACCGCGCGACCAGTGCCGGCGGTCCGTTCACTTTTTTGCAAAGCATCACCGAGACGGCTTACACGGACAGCACGGTGAGTTCCAACACGATTTATTATTACCGGGTGACGTCGGTTAATGGCGGCGGGGTTTCCGCGAACGTCACTGATTCGGTCAACAGCCAGCAGACTTTTCCCGCCAGCCTGTCAGCCGTTGGCACCAACGCCCAGATCATCCTGACCTGGCCCGCCGCCGCCGGAGCAACGACTTATAACATCAAACGCGGCACCCGCGCCGGCAATGAGACGACCATTGTGGCAACCGGCATAGCCAGCACCAGCTACACAAACACCAGCCTGGTCAATGGCACGACGTATTATTATGTCGTCACGGCCACCGGTCCCGGCGGCACCAGCGGCAATTCGCCCGAGGCCAGCGCCACGCCGTTTGCCAACGCCAGCGGCATTTGGACGGCGGATGCGAACGGCAACTGGGGCGATGCTACAAACTGGAGCGGCGGGGCGGTTGCTTCCGGCACGGGCAGCACCGCCGATTTCAGCACGGTGAATCTCAGCACCAATCGCACGATCACTTTGGACACCGCCCGCACGATCAGTGAAATGATCTTTGGCGACCCTTCTGCGAGCTTTAATTGGATTCTTTCCGGAACCAATGTGCTCACGCTGGGAGCAAGTCCCGACATCAAGGTGGTGAACCAGTCCGCCACCATCAACACCGTCATCGCCGGCTCGGCGGGTCTGGCCAAAACCGGCCCGGGAACGCTGGTGTTGGGCGGGGCGACCAACACCTTGACCGGTGGTGCAACCGTCAACGCGGGCAGCCTGATTCTTGATTATAGCGCCTCAAATTCGCCCGCCGCCAACCTCATCCCGGCAGCCAACGCCCTCACGCTGGGCGGCGGTTCGCTGCAAGTCAGCGGCAGCAGCAATGCCGTCAGCAGTCAGACGTTTGCTTCAACCGTCTTGAACGCGGGCGGCTCGGTCATTTCCGCCGCGCCGGTGGCGGGTGCAAACAATCCCACGGTCGCCCTTGGTGCATTCACGGTGAATGCCGGCGGCCTGGTGAAATTCACCGGCCCGGCCACGGTGAGCGCAGGTGGCACCACAGTCGCGTCCAACGCCGTCATTACGACCACCACGGCCGGGGGCAACAATGCCTTTGTCGGCAGTCACGCCATTTTTGCGACCGTCGGGCTCTATGACTTTGCGGCCACGCTCACCGCGCCTTCACCCTACCCGGTGATTGGCGGCAGCCAGATTCCCGGCTTTTACACCGCCGCCAGCGGGACGGCAGGAACATCGGGCAACCTGGACGTGGCCGGCAACATCACCGGCTGGTCCGGTCAGCCGTATCTCCTGAGCATGCGTTTCAACACCGATGTGGGCGCGGATATTTCCGTCGCCTCGTATTCCACCCTGACGCTCGCCAATATTCTGGTGACGCCGGACGTGGGGCCGCACAAAGTGACCTATAACAACGGTTCCTTCCGCCCGAACTCCAGCGGCTCCGGTCCCTTCGTCGTCTGGCAGAACAACTCCGCCGGCGAATTGGTCCTCAACACCGGAATTGGCAACGCCAAAAACGGCACGTCGGCCTACGTGCAGGCCGGTCCGGGCACGGTGGTCATCAACAGCACGGGCAATGGTTACTCCGATCAGAATTACTTGAACGGCGGCGTAACCCTCATCGCCGGCAACGGCTCGCTCGGGTCCGCCTCGGCGGGCCTGGCGGTGAATTTGAACGGCGGCACCGTGGTCGCCAACGGCACGTTTGCACTCGATAATGCGGGAGCCAACGCCCGTCCCGTGAACCTGCTCGCCAACGGCGGCGGTCTGGCCGCGACGGCGGGCAACACGCTGACGGTGGATGGTGTGATCGGCAGCGACCTCAACGCCGGACCGTTGACCATCGGCATTCCAGCCTCCAGTGCCAATGGTGATGTGTCGGGCCTGCTGCCCGGCACCGGCGCGGGCACGGCGAATGCCACGCCGATGTATGCCACCGGCACCGTGGTGCTGACCAACGCAAATTATTACACCGGCGGCACACTGCTCCAGAGCGGCACGCTGAATCTCAACGGCATCAATGCGCTCGGCGGCGGCAACTTCGGTGGACTGACCTTCAACGGCGGTTCGTTGCAGTATGCGGCCGGCCTGACCGGCAACAACGGTTCGGCGGATTTGACCTCCAACGGCAACGCGGGCATCACCCTCGCAGCCGGCGGCGGCACGATTGATGTGAATGGCAACTCCGTCACCTACGCCAACTCCATCGGCAACAACGGCAGCGGCTCGTTGACGGTGGAAAGCACGGAGGCCAACGGTGAGCTAATCCTTCAGGGGGCCAACAGCTATGCGGGAACCACCATCATCACCAATGTGACGGTGCTGGCCAACAACGCCAGCGGCTCGGCCACCGGTTCCGGCGATGTGACCGTGCAAAATGGCGGCACGCTGGGCGGCTCCGGCACGGTGGACGGATCTGTGACCGTAAATTCAGGCGGCACGCTCGCGCCCGGCAACGCGCCCGGCTCCTTGACCATCGGCAACAACCTGCTGCTCGCCGAGGGCAGCGCGATTTTCATGCAAATCTCGCACTCACCGCCGGCCAACGATGCGGTGGTCGTGGCCGGCACCCTGACCGCCGGTGGCACGCTCACCGTCACCAACACAGGGGCAGCGGCGTTCACGGCCGGCGACAGTTTCCAGTTGTTCTCCGCCGGGAATTTCGCCGGCTCCTTTGGCCATTTGGTTCTTCCGGCATTGCCTGACGGCTTGGTGTGGAACACCAATCTGTTTATGCTTTCCGGGACGCTGGCCGTCGCAGCATATTCGCCGCCGGTCATCGGGCTGGTCACCGTCAGCGGCGACACCCTGTATCTTGGCGGCTCGGGCGGCGTGGCTTACGGGACGTATTACATGCTGGCCACCACCAATCTGACGATGGCGCAATGGACGGTCATCACGACAAATCAATTTGATGCCGGCGGCAATTTTAATTTTACCGATGCCGTGAATCCGCAATCGCCGCAAAGTTTTTACCGGCTGGAGCTGCCGTGAAACGGCGGAGAAATGGAATGCCGGCGATTGAAACGAAACTGGTTGGTGCGCCGGCGTGTCAAATAGAATAGATTGGCCTCTGTGGAACAAAGCTGATATTACCAAATGAAAATTATCCATCGAAGCCACCAACCAGGGCTGATTTTTTCCAGACCGGCCTTGCCAGCGTTGCTCCTTCCCGGCAACTCCACCCTCCGCCATGATACCGGCATGGGCGGCTGCCACGGCGTGAATGAACTGATGGGTTTGTCTCCACAGATGGCGAAGGACTGCGGCAACGACATTTATGGAACGTCCCTTAAATAAAAAACCTGGTTGGCAGCTTCAATTCCCACTCGCATGAAAATTAAATTGTTTTCCATTATTCTGGCCGCTGCCGGTTTGTGTGCGTCCGCCCCTGCGGCGGAACTGGCACTGACGGGCTCGCCCGGCACGGATGACCTGATTCTGGCCAGCGGCAAAACCGTGTCCGCCATCTTGGTTGACACCAACGACAGCCGCGCGGTGCTGCGCGCCACCGGCGATCTGGCGGCGGATTTCACACGAGTGACAGGCGTAACACCGCCAGTTGAAAATACTTTCCCGGTGGGCGGCACCGTCGGCGTCGTTGTCGGCACGCTGGGCCAGAGCAAACTGGTGGATCAACTTGCGGCGGAAGGAAAACTGGCAACAAACGGCATCAGCGGCCAGTGGGAAAGCTACCTGCTTCAGGTTGTGGAAAATCCATTGCCGGGGGTCAAACGCGCGCTGGTCATCGCCGGCAGCGACCGGCGCGGAACCATTTACGGCATTTACACGCTGTCGGAAATGATCGGTGTCTCGCCGTGGTATTGGTGGGCGGATGTGCCGGTGAAACACCGGGCCACGCTGGCGTTGCAAGGCGATCTGCTCAAGCAGGGTCCGCCGGCGGTGAAATATCGCGGCATTTTCCTGAACGATGAGGACTGGGGATTGCGCCCGTGGGCGTCGAAGACATTTGATCCGAAAACCGGCCACATCGGGCCGAAAACTTACGCAAAGATTTTCGAACTGCTGCTGCGGCTGCATGCGAATTACCTCTGGCCGGCGATGCATCCAGGCACGGCGGCATTCAACTCGTTTCCGGAAGATCCAAAACTGGCGGATGAATACGGCATCGTCATGGGTTCGTCGCACTGTGAGCAGATGCTCCGCGACAACGTGAGCGAGTGGGACGAGAAAAAACATGGCGACTACAATTTCGTCACCAATCCTGATGGCGTTTTGAAGTATTGGGCGGAACGCGTCCGGTCGAACGGCAAGTATGAAAATATTTACACGCTCGGCATGCGTGGCATCCACGACAGCGGCATGCCCGGCGGCGGCACCGCCTTGGAAAAGGCGGAGCGCCTCGAAACGATCATCGCCGACCAGCGGAAGATGCTGGCGCGCTGGGTGAATCCGGACGTGACGCAAGTGCCGCAGATTTTCTGTCCCTACAAGGAAGTGCTGCCGCTCTACCGGT
>JAJXXI010000643.1 GCA_021781185.1 bacterium | reverse complement strand
TGACTTTGGCACCCGCCACCGGCCGCGCTTCGCCTTCCGGCTCAAGCGGGTGATTCATGTCGTGGATTCGACCACCAGTCAACTGGTGGCCAACTGTCTGGACTGGGCCAAACATCGCCGGCGTAAGGCGGCCGCCAAATGTCATGTGCGGCTGAATCTGCAAATGTTTCTGCCGCAATTTGCCTTGGTGGACACCGCCGGAGAACAGGACAACCTGCGGGCACGGGAAATGTGCGCAGACCCGACCGGGAGATCGTCATCTTTGACAAGGCGTATGTGAACTTCAGCCATCTGGCTGACCTGGGGAGCCGGGAGGTTTTCTGGGGCAAACGGGCCAAGGACAATCTGCAAGGCCGGGTGGTGCAAAAACTTCAGGCCGGCCCAGCCGGAAATATTTTGCGCGACGACCTGGTCGCCCTGACCGGCCCGACGGCAAGGTTACGGCAAGGTTTTATCCGGTCAAACTGCGCACGTCACCGCCCGGGTCGCGGTGGACGGCGAACTCCGGGAAATGATTTTCCTGACCAGCAACGTGACCTGGAGCGCGCAGACCATCGCCGACCTGTATCGCTGCCGCTGGTTCCTTGAAGCGTTTTCAAGGAACTCAAATTGACGCTGCACTTGGCGCGGCTTCCCCGCGCACCATGCCGATGCCGTGCGCTGGCAGGTGTGGACCGCCTTGCTCGTTTATCTGTGGTGGCGCTTCCGGTCTCCTGCCTCAGCCGATGGAACCAAACGGCTTACACGCTGGGTGGACGGCGGCTTCAACGGAGCAGGGTTTGCCGCGTGGGTTCAGACGCAACATCCCAAACTGGTCGTGGAAGCTGTGAAACGTCCCGCCGGGGTGCCCGGCTTCCATTTGCTGCCCAAGCGTTGGGTGATCGAGCGCATCTTCGGCTGGCTGATGCACTGCCGCCGCTTGGTGCGTGACCACCAACAGACCGTCGCCTCCGCCGCCGGCGGGATTTACCTCGCCATGACCCGCCTCATGCTCCGCAGACTCACATGAATACTACATGATTTTGATTTTTCAGACAGGCTCTCACACTCATATTTTTTGACACTCTCGCAGTTTTACGGGGGAATCCGCCCGGTTTGCCCATGCCGCCACCACATCCGGGAAGCATCAAAATTTTTGCCAGAACTGCCTTGTCTGGCTGCGGAGCCGGCGAATGTCGGAGCAATGAGGCAGTGGATTAAAGCTCAAACACCAAACTCCCTCACGCCTTGTTCTCAAACAGGCTGGGCGCGGTTTGGCGGGCGAACTCAATGCAGCGGGCGAAGATCTCCGTGGGCGATTCGCTGGTCAACGCGGTCTCTGCCAGTTGACGTGCCTCGGTCAGCTTGATCCGGCGGATGATGTATTTCACTTGGTCAATCACGGCGGGCGCGGCGCTGAGTTCGTCCACGCCCAGACCCACGAGCAGCGGGGCGAGGATGGCGTCGCCGGCGATTTCCCCGCAAACGCCGACCCAGATGCCGTTGGCATGCGCGGCGTCCACCGTCATCTTGATCAGGCGCAGAATCGCCGGATGCGTGGGTTCGTAGAGATGCGAAACCTTCTCGTTCGTGCGGTCGGCGGCCAGCGTGTATTGAATCAGATCGTTTGAGCCGATGCTGAAAAATTTCACGCGCTTCGCCAGCGTGTCGGCGATTAGCACGGCTGAGGGAATCTCGATCATTGCGCCGATTTCCAGGTTTTCGGCGAACGGGATGTTTTCGGCGCGCAGCTCGACCTTGCATTTTTCGACGAGCGTATTGGCCTGGATGAGTTCGTCCAGCCCCGAGATCATCGGATACATCATCTTGACGTTGCCCTCGGCGCTGGCGCGGAGAATGGCCCGAAGCTGGGCACGAAACAGTTCCGGCTGCGCGAGACAGAAGCGGATGGCCCTCCATCCGAGGAAAGGGTTCATTTCCCGCGCGAGCTGGAGATGTGAAGCAAACTTGTCGCCGCCGAGGTCCAGGGTGCGGATGATGACGGAGTGCGGCTTGAGCGCGGCCGCCACCTCGCGGTAAACCTGAAGCTGCTCCTCCTCCGTCGGCGGATGCTCACGGTTGATGAACAGAAATTCCGTGCGGAACAGGCCGACGCCCTCCGCGCCGTGGGCCAGCACAGCCTTCACGTCATGCTGATCCTCGATGTTGGCGGAGAGATGAATTGTCCGACCATCGAGCGTGACGGCGGACTGGCTTTGGACCTCGCGGAGTTTCTCGTCGAGCGACGCCTTGATCTTGGCGAGCTGGCCATATTCAAAGAGCGTCTGATCGGTCGGGTTGACGACCACGGTGCCGTTGTAGCCGTCGAGCAGCGCGTAGTCGCCCGTCTCCAGTTCCTCGCTGATGCCCTGGGCGCCGACCACGGCGGGGATGTCCAGCGAACGGGCCAGGATGGCCGTGTGCGAGGTTTTGCCGCCGATGTCGGTGACGAAGCCAAGCACAAATTTCCGGTCCAACTGCGCCGTCATTGAGGGGCTCAGGTCATGCGCCACCAGAATGCACGGTTCGGTCAGGTGGCGGAGATTGAACTGATCCTTGACCTCGAGCAGGTTGTCGAGCACGCGGCCAGAGAGGTCGCGCAGATCGGCGGCCCGTTCACGGAGATATTCATCCTCGACGGCTTCAAGCACGGCGATGTAACGGTCGGCGGCCGTGTGAAACGCATAGTCCGCGTTGGTCCGCTGTTCATGGATGATCTTGATGACCTCTTCGATCAGCACGCGATCCTCCAGCATCAACAGATGCGCGTCAAAGATATCCGCCTCGGAGGAACTCATCGTGTCGGCGACCCGGCGCTGGACCTCCGTGATCTGCTGCCGGGTGCGGACGAGCGCGTGTTCAAAGCGTTTGATTTCCGGCGCGACGGACTCCGGTGGCAGGTCGCGCTTAATGATGGCGCGACGGGAGCGGTGGAGAACCACTACCTTGCTGCGGCAAACTCCTGCCGAAACAGCGATGCCGCGATAAAATTTTTCGCCTTTCACCAGCCCTGCCATAAGATTGACAAAACAAATAACCGAGGCCGTTTCGCTTGCAAAGCAATTAAGCCAAAAAAATAAAAAACCCGCGCGGACGCGGGCTTGGAAATGGGGCGGGAAACGGCTTACGCGCGCTCCATGTATTTACCGGTGCGGGTGTCCACCTTGATCTTCTCGCCGGTCTTGATGAATAGCGGCGCCTGCACGGTAATGCCGGTTTCCAGGATGATCGCTTTCTGGACATTGTTGGCGGAATCGCCGCGGACGCCTTCCGGCGCGTCGGTCACGGTCAGAATGACGCTGGCCGGAATTTCCACGGTGACGGCCTTTTCCTCGACGAACGTGACGGTCACTTCCCCGTTTTCCACCAGAAAGTTTTTGGCATCGCCGACGAGTTCCTTGGCCAGGGTGACCGTCTCGTAGGTTTCCGGGTCGGTAAACACGTAATCTTCCCCGTCCTTGTAGCTGAACTCCATCTTGGTGGTGATCATCGGCACGGGCTCGATTTTTTCCGTCGAACTGAGGCGGATGTCCGAGGATTTGCCCGTGCGAATGCTGCGGAGCGTGGCCTGGACGAAGGCGCGCAGGTTGCCGGGGGTGCGATGCTGGAATTCCAGCACCACGCAGATATCGCCGTTATAATTGATCGCCATGCCGCGGCGAAGATCGTTTGCTGTTGCCATAAAAATGAGTCGCGTATTGTTTGCTCGAAAATGAGTCGCACATTCTAGCCGTAAAAACCGCGAAGGCAAGAGGCTTTATAAAAGTTTGGTGATTTCCTCCGGTTTTTAAGTGTTCCAAGTTCCAAGAGTCAAGACAAAAGAAGTCACGCACTGCCAAACGCCAAAGAGGAGCATCTGGACACTGGTTCCCCGCTGTTTTCGGTAGAGTTAGAATTGAGGCAGGCGAAGTTTGCCCGCCGTGAAGAAAAGCATGGCGATGAGATGGCTGGTGGAACGGTAGCTGCGGGCTTTGCGTTTGGTGGCGCTGAAGACGCTGTTTAAGCCTTCCATAAACGCATTGGTCACGCCCCACTTCCTGTGTGCCAGGATGCCGGCCAGATGGCGCTCGATCATTTGCGCCAGCTTTACCATCGAGCCAAAGAGGCTGGCCTGTGGAACCGTGCCACCCAGCGCACCCACCGGCACCAGACTTGGAAGCGCCGCCGCCGGCGTGCCCTTATGGAACGGCGGCGGGGAAGAAGTATTTCTCCGCCCGCCATTGCGCGGTTGCCCCAAACAAGCAGCACCACCTGTCCCCAGACCTTGCCATATGCTGATTGGTCAATGGGATTAAGCAACGGCCAGCAGTATGTCAACTTGTTTTTCAATACTATTCTGGCAGTCGTCAAGCTATGGCTCCGCATGAACGGCGCTCACGATTCCAGTTAAATTTTCGGCGCGGGATCCGGCGCAAAGGAATTGCCAAAACCAGCCTTCCGCGTATTTTGGCTTCGGCCAAAATTGAATAATCCATGAGCAACCCCACCCAACTCGATCAACTCAAGCAATTCACGACCGTCGTCGCCGACACCGGCGATTTCGCTTCGCTGAAGCAGTTCGCCCCGCGCGATGCCACCACGAATCCCTCGCTGATCCTCAAGGCCGCGCAGATGCCCGAGTATCAATACCTCGTGGAGAAAGCCATCGCCGACAACAAGGCCAAGGCCGGCGGCAAAGATTTGCCCGCCCGCGTGCTCGACGACCTGACGATTCTTTTCGGGCTGGAGATTTTGAAAATTGTTCCCGGCCGGGTTTCCACCGAAACGGACGCGGACCTGTCCTTTGACGCCGAAGCCCTCGCCGCCAAGGGCCGTCATTTCATCAAGCTTTACGAAGCGAACGGCATTCCCCGCGAACGCATCCTGATCAAGATCGCCTCCACTTGGGAAGGCATTCGCGCCGGTGAAATCCTTCAGCGCGAAGGCATCAACTGCAATCTCACGCTGCTGTTCTCGCTCCCGCAGGCCGTCGCCTGTGCCGAGGCCGGGATCAAGCTCATCTCGCCCTTCGTGGGCCGCATCATGGACTGGTATAAGGCCAAGGAAAAACGTGATTTCGCCCCGGCCGAGGATCCCGGCGTGCTTTCCGTGAAGGAGATTTATTCCTACTACAAAAAATTCGGCCACGCGACGGAAATCATGGGCGCCAGCTTCCGCAATGTCGGGGAAATTCAGGAGCTTGCCGGCTGCGATCTGCTGACCATCAGCCCGAACCTGCTCGCCGAATTGCAGAAAAGCACCGCGCCGCTCGCCCGCAAGCTGAGCCCGGAAATCGCCCGTGAATCCAAGATTGAGAAGCTGCCGCTGGACGAAAAGAAATTCCGCTGGCTCTTCAACGAAAACGCCATGGCCACCGAGAAAACCGCCGAGGGTCTCCGCGCCTTCAACGCCGATGCGCAGAAGCTCGCGCATTTTGTGGCGGCGAAGCTGTAAGGCGCGGTGGAAAAACTTGACCGCCAACGGACGGGCAACTAGATTCCCCACGTGAATCACAAGCTCACACTGAACCTGCTGCTAAACGCGCTGCTGACCGGCGCGGCGGCTGGGTTCTGATCGTTTCACAACCGTTTACGAACCCCCATCGCCAACCCGGCGGTGGGGTTTTTGTTTTGCCAAACGGAAACGCCACTGCCACAACTGAAAGACAACATGCAAACCGATCCGTCCAAAAAATACCGGCCGTTCCCGCCGGTGGCCTTGCCCGACCGCCAGTGGCCCAACCGTGTGCTCACCGCCCCGCCCCGCTGGGCGAGCGTGGATTTGCGCGATGGCAACCAGGCGCTGGCCGTGCCGATGAACGTTTCGCAGAAACTCGAATTGTTCCAGACGCTCGTGAAGATCGGCTTCAAGGAAATTGAGGCCGGCTTTCCGTCCGCATCGAACACGGAGTTCACCTTCAACCGCCGCCTCATCGAGGAAAAGCGCGTGCCGGACGATGTGTGGCTCCAGGTGCTCGTGCAGGCGCGCGAGGATTTGATCGAGCGCACCATTGAATCGTTGATCGGCGCGAAAAAGGTCATCATTCACATGTATAACTCGACTTCGCCGGCGCAGCGCCGCGTCGTGTTCGGCAAGTCGAAGGAAGAAATCAAAGCGATTGCCGTCAAGGGCGCGCAGATGATCAAAGACCGCTTGCACCGGCTCAACGGCACGGAAGTGATGCTTCAGTATTCACCTGAAAGCTTTTCGGCAACGGAAGTCGAATACGCGAAGGAAGTTTCCGAAGCCGTCATGGATGTGTGGCAACCGACGCCACAGAACAAGATGATCTTGAATTTGCCGGACACGGTCGAAGTCGCGATGCCGAATATTTACGCAGACCAAATCGAATGGATTTGCCGCCACATCAAAAACCGCGACTCACTCGTCATCAGCCTGCACACGCACAACGACCGCAGCACCGGCGTGGCGGCAACGGAACTGGGCTTGCTCGCGGGCGCGGATCGCGTCGAGGGCACCTTGTTTGGCAACGGCGAACGCACCGGCAATCTCGACATCGTGACCGTGGCGTTGAACCTCTACATGCACGGCATTGATCCGAAGCTGGATTTTTCGAAGCTCAATGCGGTCATTGATGTTTATGAACGCTGCACGGGCATGACGATTCCCGCGCGCCAGCCTTATGCCGGCGAACTTGTTTTCACCGCGTTCAGCGGATCGCATCAGGATGCCATCAAGAAGGGCTTGGTCGAGCGTGAAAAAACTCCCGGAGCACACTGGGATGTGCCGTATCTCACGATTGATCCGGCGGACATCGGCCGGGAATACCGCGAGGTCATCCGCGTCAATTCACAGTCTGGCAAAGGCGGCGTCGCGTATTTGCTCGAAAGCGAATTTGGCATCGAACTGCCGAAGGACATGCAGCGTGAGTTCGGGCCCATTGCCAACGATGCGGTGGACAAGCTCGGCCGCGAGGTCAGCGGCGCGGAGTTGAAATCCATGTTCTGGCAGGAATATGTCGAGCGCACGCAGCCGTGGGAGTTGTTCGGCTTCAAGACAGAAAGTGAAAATGGCAAGGTGCGTTGCACCGCTAGGATTGCCTTTCATCCCGCGCCCGTCGGCACGATTGAAGGCGAAGGCAACGGTCCGCTGG
>JAJXXI010000523.1 GCA_021781185.1 bacterium | reverse complement strand
GCCAGCACAATCGCGGGTTCGGCAAACGACCAGTTGGTGACTGGTGGTCTGCAAAACTCGGCACCCGCGATTGCAACGATTACTGGCATCCTGACCAATCCCAATTTCCGCATGGTCATCCATGCCCTGCAGCAGCGCAGCGGTTATGAGTCGCTCGCGGAACCAGAAGTGACAACCACCAGCGGGCGGCAAACCCAGATGCGTGCAACCCAGGTCATCACGGTGATCACCGGCGTCAGTTTCCAACAAGGCTCAGCCGCTCAAACTGCCGGTGTGACAACCTCGACCACGACGGGACAATAAAATTTACGGAAACGAGCAAACATGAAAATTCAATCCAATTATCAACTTTTGCATCTGACGCTCGTTATACTGGCGTTCAGTGGCATGGTGGCCGCACCTTCACTGCGTGCCCAAATCAATCCCGGCACTTCGGCGATTACCTTTAGCACTCAGCCGGTGGAAACTGGCCCGATCTTGGACGTGGTGCCTTATGTGTTGGCTGATGGATGCACGATTAACATGTCGCTCATTCCGTCGGTGACCACTTTCAACGGCTACGACACGGCACCGACCATTCCCCAGGTCACTGGCAATTTGAATGTGGTTCAGTTGCCGGTGGTTTTGCCCGATTTTACCATCCGGCAGGTGGTTACTTCGGTGAATGTTTGGGATAATCAGACCGTGGTCATTGGCGGCCTGATCTCCTCAGAGGAGCAGAACACCAAGGACGAGGTTCCGGTTCTTGGCGATTTGCCATTACTGGGCCGGTTTTTTCAGAGCCAGAGCAAAACCGCCACGAAAAAAAATCTGATGATCTTTGTCACGGCGACCATCGTTGATCCGGCTGGCAACCGCGTTCATTCGGATGATGACCTGCCGTTTGCACAAAACTCCATTCCGGTGCAACCGCCGGGGGCGGGGCAGGCAACGGAGTCGGTTAAAATGGTGCGGATGCCGAATTCCAATCCGTGAGCCGGCTGCTGATTGTTGACGGCCACGCCTACGCATACCGGGCATTTCATGCCATCCGGGAGCTGCGTTCTCCGTCCGGCCGGCCGACGAATGCAGTTTTTGGATTCGTCAAGATGTTGGAAAAAATGCGGACGGCGGTGGAGCCGACCCACATGATGGTGGTGTGGGATGGCGGGTTGAGCACCGAGCGGCTGGCGGCATTGCCGGATTACAAGGCGCACCGGCCGGAAATGCCGGCTGATTTGCGGATTCAGTTGGACGAGATGGGCAAGTTTTTGGCCGCTTCCGGGGTGTCGGCTTATTGTGGGGAAGGTGTGGAGGCCGATGATTATATCGCCAGCCTGACACGGCGGGCGCAGGCGACGGGTTGGAAGGTAGTGATTGCCAGTGCCGACAAAGATTTTATGCAGTTGGTTTCAGAGCAGGTCGGACTGTTAAATCCGAACGACAAGACCGGGATGATTTGGGGACGCGAGCAGGTGGTGGCCAAAACTGGAGTGGAGCCGGAGCAGGTGGCGGACTGGCTGGCGCTTATGGGCGATGCGGTGGACAACATTTCTGGCGTGCCGGGAGTGGGGCCAAAAACCGCCGCCGAGTTATTAAGGCAGTTTGGTTCAGTTCGGGAATTGTTGGCCCGGGTGGATGAAGTGAAGTCGGAAAGGTTAAGAACGGTGTTGCGGCAGTCTGTCACTGTTCTCCAGCGAAACCAGCAGTTGGTGCAGTTGTCGGAACTGGCATGTGAATTTTTGCCGGAGCAAATGGTTGTCCGGCCGGTTGACCGGGAAATGTTGCGCGGACTGTTCGGCGGCTGGGGATTCAAGGGAATGCTTGCCGCGCTGGATGTGCCGGCGGCGCGAAAACAGGCGGAGTTGATTTAAAAATGAATTTGCAAATGCGGAATAACAATGTGGTCGGCGCGTTTAACCGCGCGACGGCAGCGGTGGGTTGTTTTTTGACCAGCCTGTGGCGTGAGATGTTTCCCCCAAATTCCATGATGCCATTGACAGCCCGATTCCAACTGTTTGCCGCGTCCATTACGCTTGCGGCGGTCTTGCCGTTGTCCGTGTTTGCCCAGACCAATTATTACACCACCAACGGCACCGAATATGCCGTCATTGGTTCGCTGCCGGGCGACCAGATGTTTCCCGACGTCGCGCTCTCCACCAATGGTGGGTTTGTGGTCTGGCAGGATAATGCCACGGACGGAGATGGATGGGGCATCAGTGCGCGTCAAGTGGACAACACGTTGTCTGGAACCTTGAGCACCTTCCGCGTGAACGCGCAGGGGGCGAATGATCAGGAAAATGCTCGTGTAACCCTATTGAAAAACGGCGGAGCGGCCTTTGTCTGGCAGGGCGGGATACGAGGCAGTCAGCGTATTTTTGCCCGCTATCTGTCATCTGGAAATACTTGGCTCACGGCAACGGATCTGGTGGTCAGCACGTTCACCAATGGTTTTCAGATCAATCCCGCCATTGCCACGTTGAACAACAGCAACGTCGTGGTGGTCTGGAGCAGCTTTAACCAGGCGGGCACCAACAGTCTGCTTGATGTTTACGCCAAAATCCTGTCGCCTTCCGGGGACACGGTTCAGAGTGAATTTTTGGTGAACCAGTTTACCAGTTTCAACCAGCGGTCGCCGGCAGTGGCTGCGCTGGCCAACGGTGGCTTCGTCGTGACATGGGTCTCCGAACAGCAACGGCTGGTTGCGCCGCTGGTGGGAGCCACCAATTCTGCCTATTCTACATCTGGTTCTATCACTGTTCCGAGTGTGGACATTTATGCGCGAGTATTTCAAAACAACGGCGTGGCGGATGGCAACGAGTTTGTGGTGAACCAGTCTTTCAACCCTTGTGCCAATCCAGCCGTGGCGGGCGCGTCCGACGGCAGTTTCATGGTCGCATGGTCCGGGCGTGACATGGTTACATTTACCAACGGCTGGGATGTTTACGCGCGTTCCTTCAGCAATAATTTGACAGGCGACGCCGCCAGTCTGGTGAATTCACATGTGGCGGGCAATCAATATGCGCCGCGCTTGGTTTCGATTGGATTGGATTATCTCGTAGTTTGGACCAGTCTGGGTCAGGACGGTTCACGCGAAGGTGTCTATGGCCAGCTTATTCATAACGATGGCACGCCAACCGGCGGTGAATTCCGGGTCAATACCACAACTGCCAGCCAGCAAATGCAGCCGGTTGTTGCGTCCGACGGAGCGAACCAATTTTTGGCGGTTTGGACCTCTTTCGCGGGTTTGCCCAATAGTTTTGACCTTTATGCCCAGCGTTACATCAATGCTAACGGCATTTTGCTGCCCATGCCGGCACCATTTGTTTATGCGCCGTTTAACTTGAGCAACAACGCATATCAGCCGCAACTACAGGTCTCGTGGACTCCGTTGCTGGGTATATCCGTTTCGAATTATCAGGTCTTTGTCGACAACGCCGCAACCCCGATGGCCGTTACAACCAGCAATGTCTGGATTATGACGGCGGAAAACGGTTTGAGCACGAACAGCACCCATTCGTTTCAAGTGGACTATTTGCGGGTGGACGGACGCGTATCGCCAATGTCGCCTTCCAGCAGCGGAACCACTTGGGGTGGGGGGAATTATTTTGGGCTCCCCTATGAGTGGATGGCGGCTAATTTTGGTGGCTACAACGCAAGCACCGGCAAATATAGCACCAATTTCTGGCCGGCGCCCAATGTGGCGTTGGCCCCCGGCGGCTTGACGCTTTTGCAGGTCTTTTTGAGCGGTGGTGATCCTTATGATTCCAGCACCTGGTTGCAGACTTCCCTAGTCAGGACTGCTCAGGGTTTCTATGTCAACTGGAACGCTCAGCCCGGCTTTACCTATCAAGTTCAAACCAGCACAAATTTGGAGACGTGGCAGAATTTGGGATCTCCCCGGTTTGCAGCGGGCACCAATGATTCAGTATTTGTCGGGAACGGCTCTGCCGGCTATTACCGCGTGTATCTCCTTCGCTAACCAATGTGTATGCAGCAAATGAATAAAAGTATTTTGTGGGTTCTGTTGCTGGCCTCCAGCCTGCAAACATCCTGGGCGTTTTCGCTCGCCGGCCCGGTAGGCAATGGGGGAGATAGCTGGCAGGTTCAGAATATCGGTTACGGGCCGCCCTCGGATGATGTTGCTCCTAAAAACCTCGGCGAGGAGTTCCGGCGTAATATTCCGGTGATGTATTACGCCTATGACGCGAATTTTTTTGACTATTTTGGAACGGACGGTGCGACCTCGGTGGATGCTGCCTTTACCATTTTGAACTCGTTGACGAATGTTGACAGCTATAGCCAGCAACTCTCTGAGTTTCCAATTGAAACCCGCCAGCAGAATTATCAGGCCCAGGCGCTGGGATTGTTTGATTTAAAGTCATTTACTCTGGGATTGATGATGCAGCAGGTGGGATTGGCGGATCCGGTTCACTATTCTTGGACGCTGCACAACCGCTATCTGCCGTCCGGTGGCTCATGTCCCATCAGCATGGAATATTCGGTGGTCCAAAGAAATTTTGATTACTTTTCCTCGCCGTTGAACCAGCTTCAGTATTCGCCTTATGTGAATAACACCCTTTATAGTTATCAAATACTTGAGGTGTGCTCTGGAAGCCCGGTGTTAGCCCAGGCGGTTCCCTTTTCCGTAGATCCTTTGGCTGATATCTATTCGCCGGTCGCTTCCGACACAATGTCTTGGGGGGATTATTACACGGGATTAACACGGGATGATGTGTCTGGACTGCGTTATATGTTGAGCACCAACAACATTAATTGGGAAACCGTCCCGGCCGGAAGCTTGTTGGGCGTGATCAGCACCAACCTGACCAATCCGCAGTCGTTTCCTCCCGCCGGCTATACTGGGACCAATGCCGCTGGTTTTTATTATTTTAATGGGAACACGAATGGAGGTTTTGGCTACGGTGATCTAGCGGCGTTCATTTCCTACGCCGCAACAAATGGCCCGACGAATCTGCTCGCAACTTATCCTGGCGTGGTGATCGACAGCTATTCCAACAGCCTTGTCTGGTCTTCAAATGCCACCTATTCATACTATTATAAAAATGCGGGGATCGGCTCCCCTTATGGCACGCCGCCGGTATTTGCAGTCGCCACCAATTACACGGGCTATTGGCAGACGATTTACCACTACCAATTTGCCAATATTGTGACCAATCACTACTATACGAATGCAGTGGGCAGTTGGCAGACTCTTACGGTTAGCGCGCCGGTGGGTTCCCCTTATGGCACTCCAGCAATCACCAACACGACTATAAAATTAACCAATCAGATTGCCGGTGACTTTTTTGTATTGCCGCTCTTTGAAACGAATGTTTGCCCGCTGGACATCATTGATGGTAGTCATTTTAATGTTACCGCAGTGACCAACTATCTGACCGGCGGAAGCACCAATGTGGTGACCAGCACCAACACTGTGAGTGTGAGCAATTCCGTTTATCTGGTCAGTTATTTTACAAACTATTCATTTCAAATTTTGCCGGTCACCTGCACTGAGACGGCGAATGCCACTGGTCTCTATCAGGGAATCAAGAAGCTGAAATATGTTCGGGCGGATTATGATTCGCTGCTCGG
The DNA here is from genome assembly GCA_021781185.1 of bacterium. GTDB lineage: Bacteria > Verrucomicrobiota > Verrucomicrobiia > Limisphaerales > UBA11358 > UBA11358. Next base: position 1,567 of record JAJXXI010000523.1, on the reverse strand, counting down.
CCAATATTATCAGCCGATTACGAATGATTACACGATGACCTTGGTGACGAACGGCCAGACCGTGGTTCAGCACTTTGAACGGATTGTGACGCAGCCGGATTTTCTGTTTTCAGCCTTGGATCTGACTCCGGGGCCGGCCAGTCAAATATTTCAAATCACCAGCCAATCAACCGTTCCTCCGTTTGATACCGGCAATGTCCTGCCGGGACTGGCGGGGCCGGGAACGATCACTCCTTCCACGACGATCTCGTTTAACAAGGATGGTCCATTGTTCTATAACACCCCTTCTTCCACCATGGATGGGGCGTCGTATTTCAATCAAACTCCGGGCGGAGACATCATTAATCAGTTTTACTCCATATACTTTATCTGGGCCTCGTTTGATGGCACCACCAATGCCCCGGTGGTATTTCCCAACGGCACAAGCATCAATAATTGGGAAAATCAAGTGCTGATTCACGTATCCCCCAGCATTTTGCCTGTAGGATTCAGCGACACCCCGTATCCACCGCTAACTTTTTCTGCGACAGGCGGGGCTTTCAGCGCCCCATTAACTTGGTCTGCCTCCGGCTTGCCGAGTGGACTCGCGGTATCGCCGGGCGGAACACTTTCCGGCACGCCAGCCCAATCCGGCACATTTGATTTTACACTTATACTGACGGACTCTTTAGGAAGATCGGTTCAGTGGTCATACCCAATTACGATTCAATGAACAGCACGCTACATATCCATCGCTCAGGGAACGGCTTGACACGCTTGATGAAATGGCCGCTGTTATGCGGGTTGTTGAGCCTCGCGTTAACGCGCGTGGGACTCGCGGGTGACGCTGTCTATAAAAACGATGCCATTGTCACCTACCCCGGAACACAAACATTTCCGCCGGTGATTGATGCCACCAATTTTATCAACACCGGCACCTTCATCATTAATTTCACCTCCATCTCTCTGACCCAGCCGTTTTATGAGACATCAGACACGATGAATTATACCAATACGGGCGTGATGATGGCTAACACCGGCTTTCAATTTGACAACCAGCCCGGGAGCGGCACCGGGGCGCGGACACCGGCCGCTAACTTTTATAATTCTGGAGCAATCAGCGGTGGCTCCATCAATAATACGAACGATCCATACGGGGGCGTGCTTGGCCAATTGGGCTATGCCCAGTGTCGGATCAATGCAACCAATATTGTGAATCCGGGCGGGGTGGATGCGGGACTGGACGGTTTAATCAGTTTTTCCGGTCATGATGTGGACTTGAGTCATGCCGCGCTCAACATCGAAAACGGTTCGATAACACCTGCCGGCACGGGCGTCTTCGGGGTGAATTCGAATCAGTTTTTAACATGGGATCCCAGTCTGTATTTGGGGGCGAATTATGCCGAATCAGCTTATTTCCCGCTGGCTCCGTATTTTTTATATCTGACCAACTCGACCGCCTATATCAAACAGGATGGCGCGGGAACGAGCAATGTGTTGACCCGGGCGGTGTTCATTCAAGATACCAGCGGTTCCAATGTGGCTTACAACGTCTATTTCAACACCTCTGGCATTGGGTTTGGTTCTG
>JAJXXI010000513.1 GCA_021781185.1 bacterium | reverse complement strand
CGCTTGCGCAGACGCTTATTACTTATTCTTTGGCGCATGATGATTTATTCCCCAATTCCCAGCAGCCAAATGGCGTCATTGTGGGCGGTTACAGCTTTCAAATCCCCGTCAGCGCCCAACCCGGCCAGCAATATCAAATTCAAATTGGCCGCCCGTCTGCCACCGACGATGGCATCGGTGCTTCTGGTTCATCTGTTTACATCTCCGCGCCAACAAATGGAGCTACGGCTGGAGGCGCGCCGCTAAACGCCCTCAAATATGTCACTGTCACAAACCAGTTGAAATATATTGCTGGCAGTGTCTATCCATTCCGCTGGTTCAATGCGGGTGATTTTGGCTCCAGCAACATTATCAATGCAGACGTGGAGCAGGTGTTTCAATCAGCAATTTATGCCCTGAACTATCCTCCAGCCGGCAGTGATTTTTTTGATTCCATGGATTCCTGTGGCAACATCGGCGTTATGGACACTGACCCCAGTGATCCCAATAACGGCAATTATACAAACACCTACGCCAGTCTAAACACGACACAAGTCAACGCATTGTTTAATGGCAACGATTCGACTATCAACCAGATTGCTTTTGGTGACGGAGTGCTGGATGTCTGTGACGTGTATGTCACATACCGCCGGTCACTGGATCCGAGCCTGACTTGGTTCGAGCGTTTTTGGAATAATGGCCAGCTCGTGGCTGATACCAGTGCGCCCAATGTTGCCAGCCATGTGGTTTTGGATTCAACAACATCTTTGACCACAACCCCGAAGGTTCAATCCACCTCCACGGTTATGCCGAAAGTCAACTTTGCCGCCGGCAATATCACTAACTGTTCGCCCGGCCAGGTGGTTACAATTCCCATCAGCGCCACCATTTTTGGCAGCTATCCACTTCGCGTCCTCATGCTCAACCTTACCGTTGAGCCACTGGACGGTTCTCCAGCACTCACCACTCCGGTTCAATTTACCCAGACGGCAACCGTGCTAGGCACGCCATACACCACGGGTTCCAGTGGCAACGGCAATTACGCCGCCGTCTGGCTCAACAGCACCAATTCCGGCCTGACTGGCACAGTCACCCTCGGCACATTGAGCGTCACCATTCCGGCCGGGGCTTCAGCCAACACCGCCTATGCCATCCATTTTGATCATGCCTCCGCCTCACCAAACGGCCTGGCTTCGTTCCCGAAACAGACCATGACCGGCCTCATCACTCTCTCCAGCCGCACCAATTCGAGCTATGGAGACGGCATCCCTGATTCCTGGAGGCTGCGCTGGTTTGGCACGGCAGATAATTATCTTTCGGTGTCCAATGCCTGTCCGACTGGCGATGGCGTGGACAATTACAAGAAATATGTGGCCGGAGTTGACCCCAATGTCGCCAATGATTTTCCCAGCGTGAATGCCAAGACGCCCGCCCCGTCCGGTTCCAAAATGGCAATTCACTGGCCGACAGTCAGTGGCAAGCAGTATGTGATCGAACGCTCCAGTAGTCTGTTTTCCGGCAGTTGGACAGCCATTGCCACCAATACCGGCACTGGAGCGGACATGGAATTTGATGACAACTCCACCGGGTCGGCAAATTTCTATCGGGTGCTAATTGTTCCCTGAACTGAGTTTGAAATAGACGCGGCGTGTCTTACGAGACACGCCGTTTTTATTTTGCCGTTGCCACGCGGCGCAGATAGTCGAAGGAATAAATTCCAGTATTATGCCGGTCCGCCCAGACCGGCTGAATGGCATAGCCGCCCACGTTGACAAAGCCGGTTAATTCAAAAGACTGGAGCGTCAACGGGGCCTCCGGGTTTTTGTAAAGATTGCCCAGAATGTCCACTTCGCCCTTGCAGCCGGCACAGGGACAGGCCCGGCGCAGTTTTTCCAACGGAATAAAATGCTCCACCCCGTCGCTCCATTTGACTGCGAGTTCACGGCCAATGTGTTGAATGTCCAGCGGGCGCATCAGCTTTTCCTCAATTGCCGTTCAAAAGCCGCCAGGGTTTCCGGACTGACGTGATGTTCAATGCCTTCAGCATCCAGTTCCGCCACCTGTTCCGGAATGCCAAGCGACCGCAGAAACGCCTTCACCGTCTCATGCCGTTGTTTGCATTCCGCCGCCAGCTCGCCACCGGCCTCCGTCAGAAAAATGGCACGGTAGGGCTTGGTGTTCACATAGCCCGCCCGCTGAAGACGCCGCAGTGTCCTATTGACCGTTACATGCGTTACCCCCAGCCGACGCGCCATGTCCACCACTCTGGCCTCGCCCAGGGTGGTGGAAAGCTCGGCAATGGCCTCAACATAATCCTGGGCGGTTTCCGTCGCACGATCGCGGCGCGAGCGTCGGAAGGTTTCAGCCGGCTGCACGGGCGCAAGTCTAGCCTCGGAATGCGAAACAGAAGTTGATTTATGGGTGGTGCGCGGCATGACACTTAAGAGTGAATCCGACCGCCGATTTGTCGTCCAGCCTTAATTTTGTAACTCATGCTACATTATTATTGACGACTCAAACCCACACCGCTACCTATATCACCGTGATAATTTGTTGGCATTGGTTTTTCCAAATGAAGACCAGTGCAGCCGGTCGTTTGGACACCAACATTAAGAATTTCAATCAGTGACCAGACATTCATGAACCAAGATTTCAATCCGACTCCAGATCATCAGGAATCCGCAGAGAAGCAAGCGGAGCATTCCACCACGAGTTCTGCTCACGGAGCCGTGTCGCTGGAAGGGATGCACCGCAGCGTGAATGTGCCGGATCATCGCGCTGGTTTTTGGCAGCAATTAAAGGCCTTTTTTGGACCGGCGGTTTTAGTCAGCGTGGCCTACATGGATCCGGGCAATTGGGGCACGGACCTCCAGGGTGGCGCACAGTTTAAATATGCGCTGCTTTGGGTTGTCGCCCTGGCCAGTGCGATGGCGATTTTCCTGCAGATCGTCGCCGCACGACTGGGCGTGGCGACCGGGCGCGACCTGGCGCAATGCTGCTATGAATGGTATCCCAAGTGGACGCGAGTGCCAAACTGGCTGATGGCGGAAATTGCCATCATCGCCTGCGACATGGCTGAGGTCTTGGGTGGTGCGGTGGCGCTAAACATGTTGTTCCACATCCCAATTCTTTGGGGCGTGATCATCACCGGCGTGGATGTTGTGCTGCTGCTGGCAATGCAACGGTTTGGTATGCGCACCATCGAGGCCATTGTGCTGTTGCTCGTGGCAACCATCGGGGCTTGCTATTTTATTGAGATTTTTATTCTGCCGCAAACGCAGCCCAGTTTTCTGGAAATGGGCCGGGCGATGATCTCGCCCAGGTTAAGTTCACCCACGATGACCTATGTGGCCATCGGCGTCATCGGCGCGACCGTCATGCCGCACGTGCTGTATCTCCACCCGGCCCTGGTGCAAAGCCGCAAATTCCAGAAGGACGATGAATCCATCCGCAAGGCGATCCGCTTCAACACCATTGATGTCACCGCCAATCTCTCCGTTGCTTTCATGGTCAACGCCGCCATCCTGGTGCTGGCCGCCATCGTCTTTTACGGCAAAACCAGCGTCACCGTCGCCGGCGGAGAAGTGATTCGGTTCAACGATTCAACCGACTGGATTCAGGCGGCGAATCTGACGCTGGCACCGCTCTTGGGCACGACGGCCGCCAGCGTGTTATTCGCCATCGCATTGCTCGCCAGCGGGCAAAGCGCCACGATCGTCGGCACCATGGCCGGCCAGGTGGTGATGGAAGGTTTTATGCGCTGGCGGATTTCCCCGTGGTTACGGCGGGTGATCACCCGTTCGCTGGCGATTATCCCCACAGTGGTTTTCATCGCCATTCGCGGAGCCAACAATGTCAACGACCTGCTGGTGCTGAGTCAGGTGGTGCTGGCGCTGCAACTTCCCTTTGCCATGTTTCCCCTGCTCCATTTCGCCACATCCCGCAAGCGGATGGGCCAATGGCGGCTCGGCTGGTTTCTGATCATTGCCGGCTGGGGCTCGGCGTTGCTCATCACAGCCTTTGACTTCTACGGCCTGCCGGACACCCTCAAACAGGCTTGGCAGGTTCTTGAAGGCGGATAAACTGAAAGGGCTGAACCATGTATAAAACCATCCTCCTGACCTTGGACGGCACCCCGACCGATCGCGCTATCATCGAACACGTCAAACCGCTGGCGAAACTGGCGCAAAGCAGGGTCGTGCTGCTGCATGTGGCGGATGGTTGGGCCGCCCGCACCTTCGGACCGGACGCGGTCAGTCCCGAGATCACGGAAGACACCGCGTATTTGAAACGTATTCAGTCTGAGTTTCAATCCGCTGGCATTCCCGCCGAGGCCGAGCTGGCTTACGGGGATCCGGGCGATGAAATTGTAAGATGGGTTGAAAAAAAAGGCTGTGACCTGGTGGCCATGAGCACGCACGGCCATGGTTTCCTCGCCGATCTGTTTCTAGGCAGCGCCTCGCGCCGCGTCCGCCACAGCATCCGCGTCCCGGTGCTTCTGCTGCGGGCAAGGTAAGCTGGGAGCCGAACGGGAGCAGCCATATTTGATCAGGTTCTCCCCTGCCCTTCACCAGTTTTGAAGCAAACTGACTACTTGGTCACCGGCCGGTTGACATTTTTGAGCTTCGCGCGAACCATGTCCGCACGGATCAAATCCCGCTCCTCGGCGGAAAGCTTGTCGGCAAGCTGTTTCTGCAAATGCGCCGGTTGCGTGGTCAAAAACAACTCGTCCACCAGGGAACGTTGCGTGTCGGGAAATAATCCCAGGTCAATGCCCAGTCGCAACAGCGACAGCAAATTCATCGTCTCTTTGGAGGAAATACTGTGTGCATTCGCCAAAATGCCATAGGCCCGGCCAATATGGTTGAACACCACCTTGGGCTTTTTTTCCAGCAACGTCTGCCGCGCATTTTCCTCGTGCTCGATGATTTGTGACATCACTTTTTCGAGCCGTTCCACGATGACCGTTTCCCCCTCCCCGAGCGTCATCTGGTTTGAAACCTGAAATACATTTCCCAGCGCTTCCGTGCCTTCGCCGTAAAGCCCGCGCACGGCGAGCCCGAGCTTGTTAACCGATTGAATAATGGGGTTGATCTGCTCTGAAAGCACCAGTCCGGGCAGATGCAACATCGCGCTGACGCGGATGCCCGTGCCAAGATTCGTCGGACAGGCGGTCAAATAGCCCAGCTCGTTGTCGAATGCGTAATCAAGTTTCTTCTCCAGCGCGGAATCGAGCCGGTCAATCGCGGTCCACGCCTCCCGGATTTGAAAACCGGGGCGCAACGCCTGCATCCGCATGTGATCCTCCTCATTGATCATCACGCAGAACGATTCCTCCCGGTTCAGCACGATGCCGCTGCCGACATTCTTCGCTGCGTGTTCGCGGCTGATAAGGTGCCGCTCGACCAATATCTGTTTGTCCAACGCGGTCAGATTATCCATTGCCTCGGCAAACGAATCCGCCATTTCAGGCAGTGATCCAACCGCCGGCTGAATGGTCTCCAGCACCTTGACCCGCTCCGGCTTTTTGGCCCAACCGGGAAAGGCCGAACCGTGGAGATTGCGCGCCAGCCGGACGCGGCTTGACATCACAATGCGGTCATGCGGGCCATGCTGTTGCGCCGCCTCGCCGGGTGAAATCAAAAATGCGTGCAGATCTTTCATTTGGCCGCCTTGGCTGGAACCGGGCCGCTCATCGCCTTGATTTCATCGCGCAAGGTTGCCGCCAGTTCGAAATCTTCCGTTTCAATGGCCTTGTTCAGTTTTTTCTGGAGCAGTTTGAGGCGGTCGCCTGTCTCCCGTGACTTGCGCAACGCGTCCGGAACTTTGCCGACATGGCGTATGCCCTTATGCATGCTCTTGAGCAGACCGGCCAGACCTTCCGCAAACGTCTGATAACACTCGGGGCAACCGAGCCGGCCGGACTTCTTGAAATCCGCCTGTGAAAAGCCACAGCGCGGGCATTTTAATTCCATGCCCACCGCCGACGGGTCCAGTTCCTGCGAGGCACCAAGTCCCAGCATTAAATCCGCCATGGCAAAGCTGGTCGGGTCATTGATGCCCTTGGCCTTGGCGCACTCTTCGCACAAATCGAGCTTTTGCATCTTGTCACCCACGATCTGGGTCAGATGCACGGTCGCCGGTTTTTCTTTGCACACGCAGCATTGCATAAAGCTATTTGTATATCGGCTCCCCGGAGACTTTCGTCAAGGAGTGGTATTCCTCGATTAGCTTCAGGGTGAGAGCGCCCGGCTTGCCGCTGCCGATGATGCGGCCGTCAATCTTTATGACCGGCATGATTTCCGCGCCCGTGCCGGTCAGAAAACATTCGTCCGCATTGAACAAATCGTAGCGGGTCAGATTCGTCTCGGAAACTTTCACCCCGAGCTGCTCGGCCAGTTCCATCACGGTGCCACGCGTAATGCCGTAAAGCGCACCCGCGTAATTTGGCGGCGTCAGCAACGCGCCGTCTTTGATGATGAACAGATTGTCTGCGGTGCCTTCGGCCACAAACCCCTCGGCATTCAACATCACGGCCTCTTCCACACCGGCGTTGTTGGCCTCAATCTTGGCGAGAATGTTGTTGAGATAGTTCAGCGACTTGATGGCCGGGTTCACGGCGCTGTGCAGATTCCGCACCGTCGGCACGGTCACGATGTCCATGCCGCGCGCGTAAAGCTCCGCAGGATACACCTGGATTTTGCCGGCAATGATGATGACCACCGGCTTTTTGCAGCTCCGCGGGTTCAAACCAAGCGTGCCAATGCCGCGCGTGACGATAAGGCGGACATAGCAATCGCGCAATTTATTGGCACGAATGGTCGCCACCGTGGCCCGCATCACCTCAGCATGCGTCATGGGAATTTCGAGCAAGATCGCCTTGGCAGAATAAAACAGGCGGTCAATATGCTCCTTCAACTTGAAGACGCGACCGTTGTAAGCGCGGATGCCTTCAAAAACACCGTCGCCGTAAAGCAGCCCGTGGTCAAACACAGACACCTTCGCGTCGCGTTCACTGCAAAATTTGCCATCAATGAAAATTTTCATGCAAAGAGGTGAAATCCTACGCCAAAAAAAACATCCACGCAAACGTGAATTTCCGCGTGACAAGTTGGTGCCGATGGCTATATTGCACGCCCTTTGCGACCCTATGGTCTAGCGGTTAGGACACCTCCCTTTCACGGAGGTAGCCCGGGTTCGA
>JAJXXI010000412.1 GCA_021781185.1 bacterium | reverse complement strand
GGCCGATGGCGTCGAGGCTGTTCACGTTGACGCCGGGTTTAAGGGCGATTTGAATTTCGCCGGCGTAGGCGGGTTCGGTGTAGGCCGTGCTGTCCGAGGAGCCGATGCGGGCGAACACGTGATCCACATCCGGGTCGGCTTGCAGGCGTTGCGTGATGGTTCTGACGGCCGCTTCCGTGTCCATCAGGGAACTGCCCGGCGGCAGGGTGAAACTTTCCAGCAACACGCCTTCGTTGGGCAGCGGCAGAAAATCAACCGGCACCAGCGCCAGCCCGGCCAGACTGAGCAGCAGCAGGACGAACGTGATCACCAGGCTCAGACGCGGACGGCGGGCGACCAGGTTGAACAGTTTCCCATTCCACCGCCGCAGCCGTTCCAGCGCCTTTCCGCCCGTGGTTAATTTGGGGTGCGGCCGCGCCTTGATGAAGCCCAGACTCAACGGAATAAAGCTCAACGAAACCAGCAACGAGGCAAGCAGCGCAAACGCCATGGCCAGCGAGAAAGGAATGAAAAAAAGTCCGGCCAGGCCGCCCACGAACAGCAGCGGCACAAACACCGCCACCGTGGTCAGCGTGCCGGTCACGTCGGGACCGGCAATGTCTTTCAATCCGCGCCAGATGCCGGCCCAATGTTCATCACCCTTTTCCCAGCGATGATAAATGCTTTCGAGCACGATGATGGCGTCATCGGCCAGCAACCCGACGGCCACGGTCAACGCGCCCAGGGTCATCAGGTTGAGGGTTTGGCCGGCGGCATAAAGTCCCACGATGCCCAGCAGCAAGGACAGCGGGATGCCGAAAGCCAGCGCCCAGATTCCCCGGCCAGCGCCGAGCACCCAAAACAAAACCGCCACGGCGAGCACACCGCCGAGCACTAAATTCCGTCCCAGGTCTGTGCCGACCACCTGCACGAGACGCCCCTGGTTGTAAGTGCGCACCCAATGCACGCCGGCGGGCAACTGGTTCAAAGTTTCGTCCAGCGCGGCCTGCACCGCCTTGGTGACCGGCACGGTGGAAGCGCCGGGTTGCTTGAAAATGATGAGCGCGACACTCGGCCGGCCATCCAGCAAAACCGCGTTGTGGGTGGGCACAGGCGAACGGACGATGCGCGCCAGGTCGCGCAGCGGAATCGGGCCGTTCGGCCCCGGCACGGGGATTTGTTCCAGTTGCGCGATATGCACCGGCAGGTTGCGCGTTTCGATCAGCACGTCCTGATGGCCTTGCGACACATAGCCGCCCGGACTCAACAGCACTTGGTCTTTGATGGCCCGGGTAATCGCGGTGACCGGCACCTGATAACGATGCAGGGCGGCCAGGTCCGGCTGCACCCACAACGCCTCGTCGCCCGCGCCGTAAATTTCCACCAGTTGCACGCCGGGCAGCGCGCGGAGCGCGGGCGCGACATTGGCGAGCACGGCGCGCTGCACTTCCGCCGGCGCGACGCTGGCGGGAATCTGCGCCGTGTAATCGGCCACTTCGTTGATGGCGTTGCCCATGATCTGGGCCAGCGGTTGGGCCGATGCGGGAAGCTGTCCGCGTGCGCGGTCAATGGCGCTGTTGACCGCCAGCAGGTCCTGCTGCGCGTCGGTGCCGTCGCGGAAACGAACATCAATCTCGACGGTGCCGTTGCCCATGGCGGAGCGCACGCTGGCCAAATTGGGCAGGGACAGAATCTGGCCTTCGATCGGCCAGGTGATCAGGGTCTCCAGTTCGGTCGCGGTGGCACCCGGGTCATGCGTGATGACGCTGATCTGCGGAAAATTAAAGCGCGGCAGCACTTCGACTGGGATTTTAAGCCAGACATAAACACCGCTGGCAATGAGCGCGCCAAACATCAACGCCCAGAGCAAAGGCCGCCGCACCAAACGTCGGATGCTTGAATCGCCGGACATAAAATCAATCTGGCGGCTGATATTTTTTGGAAATGCCGCTGTGAAATTCGAGGTAGGCGTTTTCCACCACCACTTGCGCGCCCGGTTCCAGTCCGCGTTCGATGAACGTCTGCCAACCGCGCGCCGGGCCCGGCACCACGGCCTGCCGATGGTCGCCAGTTGATGAATGCACCAGCACCCACCATTGCCCCTGATCCGAAATGAGCGCGCGTGTCGGCACTGCCACCAGCGAACGCACCGGCCCGCTCAACATCACTGTGCCAGACTCGCCGTTCAGCCAACCGGGCGCGGAGTTGGTGGCGACCAGGCCAACCGATTCGCCGCCATCGGAGTTCAACGAGCCAAACACCGTGCTGACTTTCACCCGGATCGGTTCCCCGCCGACGGGAGTGAATTGGCCGGCCATTCCGACGTGGACCGCCGCCGCGTCCGCGCCGTAGTAAGCGGCCTTCAGCCAAAGTTTGTCTGCCGGTTGCAAGGTGAGCAGGGTTTGGCCGGCATCCACCCGTTCGCCGTCGGCCGCATTGACGGCCAGCACTGTGCCGTCCACCGGTGATGTTAATTCGGTTGTTTGGTGCAATGCTTGCAATTGTGCCTGAGCCGTGTCGAGATTTGCCTGTGCTTGGGCGACGGCACTCTCCGCTTGAAGAACCATCTGCCGCGTGCTGAGGTGCGAAGCCAATTGGTTCCGCTGAATCACCAGCGCCCCCTGGGCGGCGAATAAATTTGTCCGCGCACCGGTAACGACGGATTCGTCCTGGGTCAGCAACGCGACAATTTCAGGACCACCAAGCCCGGCCAGTTTCTGTCCCGCTTTGACCGACTCGCCGGGCAAAAATTTCAAACCGGTGACGACACCGGCTTTTGCCACGCGCACTGGCAGGGTGGTAATGGGTTCGACCTGGGCATACGCTTCAAATTGATTCGTGACGATCTGCGATTGCGCGGTGATGAAGTTGGTGTCGGCATGACCGACCATGCCAAAAGCCAGCAAGAATCCGGCATTCGGCAGCCAACGGCTGGCGGAAGGTTTTTTCCAAAAAAATGGGCTATCGCACTGCGTTCTCACCTGCCCACCATAGCAGTCCGCTGCTTACCGGAAGCTGACGCTTGGCTGACATTTTTGTCAGGTTGGATGGCTCCAGCCAAACTGCGGGCGGAAGAATCAAAACAGGACAGGTTCAGCCATAATAACTAATGAGCGCCAGGACCACGGGGAACAGGACCCCGAAGCCCAGGCAGGCCAGCGTGACGGTGGGACTACGGCCTATTTTTAGGGTCATGATGATGCCGATGATGCTCGTGACCACCAGCCCGACGGACATGGCCACCACGAACCAACGCATCACTGGCCCGCTCAAATCCCCGTGGGCGGCCTTCAAACCGTGAGACTGATGAATGGTGGACAACAAGGCCAGCACCTTTGAGTCTTTGTCATAATGCGGAAACACCGTCTGCCAGATCCCGGAGATGGCAAAAAATATCAGCAGGGGAGAAAAGAGGCTGCCGAGATACAAATGCACCATTCGTAGTTTTCGCATAACACAGCTTCGACCCGGAACGACCGGGGACTGTTCAATCACGAAGACCAGTTGTTCGCGAAGCAGTTCACTATGATGCGCCAACCGGCTGGCTGCCTGGCCCATCTGGAAACACCAGCTTGAAGCCGGCACCTTTACCCTGCGGACTGGCAACCTCCACGGAGCCTCCGTGCAGGGCCATGATGGATTTCACAATGGCCAGGCCCAGGCCGGCACCGTCTGGATGATTGGAACGCGCGGAATCCGCCCGATAGAGGCGGTCGAAAATATGCGGCAGATGTTCCGCCGCGATGCCACACCCCGTGTCGCTCACCAGCACCTCCAGGCCACTGTCACAGCGCCGGCCGGCTTGCACCAGCACCCGGCCCCCGCGTGGAGTGTGGTTCAACGCGTTGGAGAGCAGGTTGCTCACGGCCTGGCGGAACAACTGGGGATCCGCGTGAACGAGCCCCTGCCCTTCGCGGTGAACCGCCACGCCGCGATCTTCGGCGAGCGCCTCGTAGTATTCACAGACGGTTTCAATCGATTGGCGCGCGTCGAATTGTGATCGCGTGATGCTGGTCGTTGGACTGTCGGCCCGCGCGAGAAACAAGAGATTGTTAATCAGGCGCGTCAGGCGCGCATATTCCTCCAGGCTTGATTCCAGCGTGCGCCGGTATTCTTCAGGCGTGCGGGAGTGAGACAGCGCCACGCCCGCCTCGCCGCGCAAGTTATTGATGGGCGTTCGCAATTCGTGCGCCAGATCACCGGAGAATTGCGACAGCCGTTTGAACGAATCTTCCAGGCGGTCGAGCATCCGGTCAAAACCTTTGGCCAGTGAAGCCAGTTCCCTGGGCCATTTGTCGCCCGCAATGCGCTCGTGCAATTGACTGGCGCTGATGCGGTCGGTCGCCAGCGTGAGTTCCGCCAGCGGACGCATGCCTCGTCGCGCCACGAAAGCGCCGGCGACCGCCGAGAAGAACACGCCGAACAGAATCGCCCAGGCGAGACTGCGCCGGTAGTTCTGAAGAAATGCTTCCTGCGGCGAAATGTCCAGGGCCACCTGAATCTGACGCGGCGTTTTGCCGGCCCCGGGTTCGGCGAAGGCGGACAGCAGCAGAAATTTTTGCTCATGCCCCAGGGTCCGGCTGGTCACTAGAGATTCCAGATGGGCGGTGTGGGCCGGCACCGGAAATGTCGAGACGGGCAGGATTTTGTCCATCCCGGGCGTCTGAATGAGCGTGTGGCCCGCGCCGTCGAGCACCCGGGCGTAATACTTGGCAAAATGGAGGGCCGCCGTTTCCCATTCCACCTCTTCCGTCAGCGAGTCGGCATCGGCGGGGTTCTGCTGCAAAATCGTGCGCAGCAGCGCGACCTTGTCAGCCAGAAACTGCCCGTCTTCGCGGTGCAGATTCGTCACCAACGACCAATGCAGATAGGTGGCCGCCAGCAAGAGAATGCCAAACGCGGAGAGCGTGTAGAGCACCGTCAACCGCGTCGCGATGGACCAGCGAAACGGTTTCATCTCAGCGTTGTTCCTCCAGGTAGTAACCCACGCCCCGCACGGTATGAATGAGTTTTTTGGGAAAGGGCTCGTCCACTTTCGCGCGCAGACGGCGGATGGCGACTTCCACCACGTTGGGATCGCTGTGAAAATGAATGTCCCAGACCTGCTCGGCGATGAGCGTCTTGGACAACGGTTCGCCCCGGCGGCGAATCAGCAGTTCCAGCAGGGCAAATTCCTTGGCGGTCAGTTCCAACTGGGTTCCCGCGCGGACGGCCTTGCGCCGGAGCAAATCAAGCTGAAGATCGGCGACCTGTAAAACCTCCTCCTGCCGGGCCGGCCCGCGCCGCAGAATGGTTCGCACCCGCGCCAGCAACTCGGAAAAGTCGAATGGCTTGACGAGATAATCATCCGCACCCAGTTCCAGCCCCTTCACTTTATCCAGAACGGCATCCCGCGCCGTCAGAAACAAGACGGGTGTCGGCTTGCCCGCCCGGCGCAGGGCCGCAAGAACGGACCAGCCATCGCGCTGCGGCAGCATCACGTCGAGAATGATCAGGTCGTTCTCAATGTCGAGCGCCTGACGCAATCCATCCCCGCCGTTGGCGCAAACCTCCACTGTAAAGCCGCTCTCCGTCAGCCCCTGCCGGAGATAGGCTGCCGTTTTCGCCTCGTCTTCAATGACCAGGATGCGCATGGTTTCAAATCCAATCTGGACCCGCATTTTGATGGATACAACGGGATTTTGAAAGCCGGGTTTCCACCGACGGCCACCGTGATCCCCGGTTTGACTTCATGCCCGCCGGCGACGCGCCCTGAGGAATTTATAATCCTGCCAGATGAAAATCAGGATGAACAGATCAAGCACGCTGACGCAGGCCAGCCCCGGGGAGTGATTATGACTGAAGCGGTAGATCTGGTAACAAAGGAAAAGTCCCAGAACAATCAAGGCCGTGGGATAAGCCCATAACTTTCCACGCAACAGTCCCGCGACCAGTCCCATTTTGACAATCCCGTAAGCCAGCAGGTAAATGGCGGCAAAGTATTTGGTGTTCACGGAGAGATGATGGAAAAAATCCACCAGATGATTCGCGACGAAGTCATTCGGATCCTCCTGCAATTCCCCCGCCGTCAACCAGTCCACCAGATTGCGCAGTGATGCCGTGGTGGTGAAAAGGAGCGCCAGGCCGGACAGCGCTTCCACGGTCCCGTCGAGGCCTTTGAGCACCACCCCGATTTTGAACAGCAAATGCAATTGCTCCTCTTTGAATTTCATGGCTGGATGGCGGTGTTGGTCGTGGATTTGTCCGAAGCCGCCCGGGTGACATGGTGGCCGACATAGCGCCAAAACGAATCGTCCATGGCCGTGACCTTGGGCCGGATGAGCGGGACATGGCCGTCCCAGAAGGTCAGTTGCCGATGCGCCTGCCCCGGGTTTTCGCCAGCAATGGCATAACAGAAAAGTGCGGCAGCCAGCCCGGAGCGGTCGGCTCCGCCCAGACAATGAATCAAAACCGGCTTGGGTGCATCACGCAGCAAGGCGACCAGCTTGTCCATCTTCGCCAGCGTCAATTCGTCGCCCGAGCCAAAGCCGAAATCATAATGCACCACGTGCCATTTTGCGGCGGTCTGGATTTCCGCCTGGCGCCAGGCGGTGCCGGGATTTTCGCCACGCAGATTCAAAATGCTTTTGATGCCATAAGTTTGAATGGCGTGCGTAAACTGCGCCGCGCTCATCTGGCCGGAGCGATAGGCTTCACCATTCACGACGACATGAAAGTTGGCGTCGTAGAGCGTGTAACCGGCGTAAATCCGCAGCGCCCCGATTGGAGTCAGCAGCGCGGCCAATGCGCGCCGTCGCCAGCGCGGTTTTTTTCGGGTGATTTCAGGCGGCGGATTCACTGGATGGTTGCGAAGAAAAAAGTTTCATTTCCAGGCCAGCACGACCGCTCCCGCCACCACGAGCGAGCCGCCCACCCATTGATGCCAGGTCAGATGTTCCCGCAGAATCACGGACGCCAGCGTGATGGCAAACACCACGCTGAGTTTGTCCACCGGCGCGACGCGTGACGCCTCACCCAGTTGCAGCGCCCGGAAATAGCAGAGCCACGACAGTCCGGTGGCCAGGCCGGACAGCGCCAGAAACATCCAGGTGCGGCGCGAAAGAGTGATGAGCGCCGTCGTGTCCGTGGTCGCGAAGGCGATGCCCCAGGTGAAGACCAGCACGACCGTCGTGCGGATGGCGGTGGCCAGATTGGAATCCACACCCGCCACGCCCAGCTTCGCCAGAATCGCGGTG
>JAJXXI010000395.1 GCA_021781185.1 bacterium | reverse complement strand
CGCCGCGCACGATGAATTCGATGCTTGAGGCCGGGTTTTTATTGACCTCGTCGTCCACGCCGACGCTGGCGGAAAAACTCTGTGCGCCGCCGGCCAGGTTGACGCGTAGCGTGCTCTCCGCGTGCGTGCCAAAACCGCGTTCAAATTTTTTGCCGTCAATGGTGATAGCATGGCCATCAACCGACTGGTTTTTATGAGGTTCACCCCAACCCTGTTCAGCGGAAGCGAGATTCAGGTCGTCCAGCCAGACCGTTTCGGCGGAAGCGAATCCGGCGGAAAAGACGGCCAAAGAAAAACCCAGGGCAAGGGCTATACGCGATGTCATCGCGTGATTCTGCCAATGATTTTTTATGCGTCAAGCTCGCCGGTCAAGCGACCTCATCCATCTTGGTGAATGCCGACTCCAGCGGCACGCGCAACACTCCATCGCGCGAAGACATTGATTTGCAGAATCGCTAGACTTTCCGGCTGGGAAGATTTCTACTTCCGCGACAACATAAGATGAAATGCACGCCATTATCCGGCATCTTTGGTGCCGCACTTTTTGTTCTGACCACGCTGACTGGAACCACTGCCGACCTGCCGGCCCGGGTGTTTTCGCACCCCGACCGGATTCATTACGACCGCCAGTGTCTGACGATTGACGGCAAGGACACGTTCATTTACAGCGGCTCGTTTCACTATTTCCGCTGCCCGAAGGAACTGTGGCGCGATCGTTTCCAGAAAATCAAGGAAGCGGGATTCAACACGGTGGAAACGTATGTCCCGTGGAACTGGAGCGAACCGCAGATGCCCGCCGGCACCAATGATTTCTCCAAGGTCAACCTGACCGACTTGGATGACTTTTTGACGATGGCGGAGAAATTCGGCCTTTATGTCATCATCCGGCCCGGCCCGTATATCTGCGCCGAGTGGGACACCGGCGGCTATCCGCGCTGGTTGTTGACCAAAAGGCCCGCCGAGCCTTTGCGCAACGAAGGCTGGCTGCGCACCGACGACCCGGTTTACCTCGCCTGGTGCAAACATTGGTATGACGCCGTTTGCGCGGTGGTTGCGAAACATCAGATCACCCGCAAACCGCCGGGCGCGCCGGGTGTGATCCTCTTCCAGGTGGAAAATGAATATGATTTCGCGAACCTTCCCGACGACGTGATGATCAACCAGGTCAAGGCGCTCGCGGAAGACGCGCAGGCCGATGGCATTGACGTGCCGCTGTTCACCTGCTGGACGCATCCGGTGCGCGGTTCTTCCGACCCGGTGCTGCGCCAAATTTTTGATGCGTGCAATTTTTATCCGCGCTGGGACGTGAACAGCATTCAACCGGAGATTGAGAAGCTTCGCCGGCAGCAACCGGACGCGCCGCTGGCCACCACCGAATTGCAGGGTGGCTGGTTCTCGCAGGTCGGCGGCATGTTGAGCGAAGATCAGAGCGGCGTCACGGCTTCGCAGATCAACAATCTCACGCTGTTCGCCATTCAAAACGGTGACACAATTTTGAACTACTACATGCTCTTCGGCGGCACGAACCCTGGAGGCTGGGCCGCGCGCGATCTCACAACCAGCTACGATTACAATGCGCCGATCCGCGAATGGGGCGGCATCGGCGACCGGTATCAGCGGGTCTGGGCGCTGGGCCACTTTTTGCAGGAACACGGCGCGGCGCTGGCCCGTTCCGAAGCGGTTGATTGCGACGTGACCGGGACGCAGCCGGACGTGACCGTTGTGGAACGCCGGACACCGGACGGCGGGCGCTATTATTTTGTGCGGACTTCGCAGCACACCGCCCCGCGCGAAGGCACAGCGCACGTTAAAGAAAAAACGGAAGCCGGGCCGTCAGAAATCTCATTTAACTACCAGCTTGAGCCGTTCGGCTCGAAAGTGCTTTATCTCGCGCCTGGCGTGAGCGATGCGGCACAGGGCGAATGGCTGCCCAAACCGGCACCCGCGATTGAGCGTCCGGCAGAGTTGCCGGCAGCCGTGAAGATTACCTCCGCACGCACCCAAAGCGATCCCGGTCCGATGCATTGGGGAAAATTTAAAATGGGCCGGAGTCTCGCGCAGCTCGGCATTTACGACAATGACTTCGTTTTCTATCGGGGCAAAATATCCAGCCGCACGGCTACGAACCTGATGATTGTGTATCCTGCAAGCGACACGGTGCTGGCGACGATCAATGGAAAACCTGCGGCGCGCGTTGGCGGTCCGGCCGGCAGCTCCATTTTCGCCCTGCCGGCGGGTTCCAGCCGCGAATTGTTTCTTTATGAGAATCACGGCCATGCCAACATCGGCCCGGACCTGGCAAATCCCAGCGGCATTTTCCGGGCGCAATTCGTTTCTGACCCGTCCGGTGACGGACAACTCATTGCCGGCTGGCGGATGCATCTGGTGGACCATAGTTCCGGAGATCATCCCGAAATCCGCCCCGACTTCAATGCCGCTGACTGGCCGGCCGTGGACGCCAGTCCCCGCGATGCCAGTCAGTTGACCGCCGGTCAAACCGCAGTGTTTCGCGCGCAGATGCAAATTTCCAAAGCGGATCTGGCATCCGGCCAATGGAGTTTGGAGATTGGCCGAATTGACGACGACGGCTCGATCTATGTGAACGGTGAAAATGTCGGAGAAACGGCTAATTGGTCACAAGCGTATTCGTTCAATGTGACCCAACAACTGCATCCCGGCACAAACATCATCGCCGTGGTCGTCCGTAACCATGACGGGCCCGGCGGTCTGGGCGCGCCCAGCATCGAACACGTTGCGCCCCTGGCCTTGGACGCGTTCGGTCGTCCCGCAGGCTTCGAGGGACAATGGTGGCAGTCGGATTTCAAAACAAAGTCTTGGAAGACGATTGCCATCGGTGATGATTCCGCCGTGTCCGCCAAGGATTCAATGCTGAACTGGTATCGGATGGATTTCCAATTGCCACCGACCAAACCCGGCGTGTGGGTTCCGTGGCGGCTGCATTTGGAGGCCTCCGGCAACGGCTTTCTTTATCTCAACGGCCATGGGTTGGGCCGCTACTGGGATGTCGGTCCGCAACACGATTTCTTCCTCCCGGAATGCTGGCTGAACTTCGGCGAAGGCCGGACCAACAATCTGACGTTGAATCTGCGTCCCACTGGCAAGGCCACGGCCATTCACGCGGCCGCGGTGGAACCGTATTTCAATTTTGCGGAAAAGCGCTGACGTTGGTTCAAGCCCGACTGCGTTGCCTCAGTCCGCTTGGGTTGAATTACAGCCGTCAGGCCGCTGGCCAATGCGCGTTCCGGTTGCTAAAGTTCGCGCATGATGACCTTGCTGATCGCCACGCGCAACGCGCATAAAGTCGGGGAAATCCAGGCCATCCTGGGCGCGGATTTTGATTGTCTCACGCTGAACGATTTTTCCGCTGCGCCCGTTGTGGTGGAGGATGCTGACACCTTCGCGGGCAATGCCGCGAAGAAAGCCGTGGAACTGGCCAAGTGGATTGCAAATGACCAATGCGGAATGCGGAATGCGGAATGCGAAAATTTCTTTGTTCTCGCGGACGACTCCGGGCTGGAGGTGGACGCATTGAACGGCGCGCCCGGCGTGCATTCCGCGCGGTTTGCCGCCTTGGATAAAAGTGAAAATTCAAAAGACGCGGACAACAACGCCAAGCTGTTGCGCCTGCTTGGAGATGAACCGCTGGAGAAGCGCACGGCGCGGTTTCGTTGCGTGATCGCGCTGGTGCCGGTGGTGCCGGAAAAAATCGAGAGCGCCTCGCCGGTCTGTTTTGCGGATGAATTCGAGCCGCAGCTTTTCGACGGCGCTTGCGAGGGGCGGATTCAGTTTTCGGCGAGCGGGCAGGGCGGGTTCGGCTACGATCCGCTGTTTGTGCCGGACGGCTTTACTGAGTCGTTCGCCGAACTGGGCGAGGACGTGAAGAATCAAATCAGTCACCGGGCCAAGGCGCTGGGAAAATTGAAGGCGTTTCTCACCACAAAGTAACGAAGGAACACAGCCGGTTGGGCCGCTTCGTTGCCGGGTTGCCCAGTGGTTCAAATCAATCAAGCTGGCCGTGTTGGGTCACTTCTTCAACCGGTAAACCAGGATGCCGTTGGTGGCGACGTTTGTGACGACGCTGTTGTAACCATTCAGGGCGGAAAAATTGCTGACGTTGTTCCAGCTTGCGCTGTTGAGGTTTGTGGCGGATTGCAATTGATAGGCCGTCGCCCAAGCCGGCCAGATGATGATGTGGTTGGTGCCGGCGGACGCAAGGCTGATCGTCGGAGGCACGCTGGAGGTGGCCACGACCGTGGTCGCCGCACCAAGGTGGCTCTGGACAGTGACGTAAACGGGGTAATCACCAGCGTTTGTATAAGTGTGCGAGCCATACACGTTTTTCCCTCCATTGGCGTTGGTCAGAATGAGGCCGTTGTTCGTCGAGTTGTCGCCCCAGTTGATGAACGCAGTGAAGTTGGTCGGATCGCTATTTGGCACGCCATTGGTGAAGCTGGCCAGCAACTGATTGGTGAAGGACGTGAGGGCAAACGCGGTGAAATTGGCGGCCTGCGCGGAAATGGGCGTGTCGCCAAAGGAAAAAGTGTATTCTTGCCGGTCGTAACTGGCAAAGGACGAGCTGGAGCTGACGTAGAAGATCAAACTTACTGGACCGATATAATTCGTATTTGGCTCAACGACAATCTGCAGTTGATTTGTAATGATGCTGTCAAACGAATTGGTGGCGCTGAGTGATGAATTTTGATCGGCATATTGCACATACCAGTTGTTTGTGACTTCGGGAAAACGGTAGCCAAAGACAATGTTGGTTAATGATTTGTTGGCCGGCGCAACCAGATTTGTAACGGTGTTTGGATAGAGAAACGACGGTTCGCTGTTTGCATCAGTAACGGTTGTGGCCGTAAACGAATTCGTCGTCCGCCCACCCGCCCCGTTGTCTGCGATCACGCGGATGGTTCCCGTGACATTGGCAAGATTGGTGCCGATGAGCGTCAGCACGGTGTCAGAGGTGTCGGGCACAAGCGAAGCCCGGGTGATGATCACGTCGGCAAGCGGCCGGCTGTTGGCGTCGGTGGCGGTGTTGTTGATGTTGGACAGCACGTTGAACCCGCGCAGGAGCTGGCCGAAAATTGTGTAGCCAAAATCTCCGGAGCGGAAGGGGGCGACGGTGACAAAGAATTGCGAGCCGTCCGTGTCCTTTCCCGAATTGGCCAGCGCCAGTTGTCCATTTCCAGTGAAGACTGCCTGTGGATTCCATTCATCGTTGTAACGAAACACCGGTCCGCCGCTGCCGTTGGTCAGCGGATCGCCGCCCTGAATCATGAAGCCGGCGATGACCCGGTGAAAAACCGTGTTGCTGTTGTAGAGCCCGCCGGCGGTCAGGCCCTGGATGACATCCACCGTGTGCGGCGCGAGGTCGCGGAACAGCATGAAGGTCATGTCACCGACGTTGGTGACGGTTTCCAGGCTGCCGCGAAAGGGTGTTGGAAATGCGCCCGGCGCATTGGCTGGCGCGGCCTGCACCACGGACATTTTCCAGAACAGGTTGTTCGTATGCACCTGAACGATGATGCGGTTGGTGCTGCTCGTGGCCGTGAAGGTCAGCGGACGGCCGGTGGGCGATATGGCCGTCACAGGAATGATGAGCGATTTGCCGGCGGGGATGCTCACATTGCCGAGCGGATCAATCGCCGGCGCGGCCCAGGCTTGTGAGACCAGGAAAAACGCCGTCAGAACGCGGTATAAAACGACACGAGCCTGCATGTGGTTGAACATTGAGTTAGGAAAAATGAAGCGCAATCCTATTTCAGCAAACTGCCGAGCTGAAGCTTTTTCCGCAGCAAGCCGTTGTCGGCGCACATCCGCAGTTTGCCGCCGGGCGCGGGCCGGGAATAGAATTCCCCGCCGGCATTTTCGAGGAGCAGTTGTCCGGCGGCCACATCCCACAGATTGATGGTGCGCTCGACGTAGGCATCCAGCCGGCCGCTGGCGACGTAAACCAGTTCCAGCGCGGCGGAGCCCATGATGCGCATTTTTTTGGCGCGGCGCGACAGGCGGATCATGTGCGGCAGGCTTTTGTTTAAATTGTCCTGGCTCTTGGAAAAGCCCATCGCGATGATGGACTCCTCGATCCTGGCGCGTTG
Organism: bacterium; assembly: GCA_021781185.1. Lineage (GTDB taxonomy): Bacteria > Verrucomicrobiota > Verrucomicrobiia > Limisphaerales > UBA11358 > UBA11358. The sequence continues at coordinate 1,144 of JAJXXI010000395.1, read as the reverse complement.
GCTGACGCGGACAATTTTTCCGTTCAGCCGCGTGGGCTCGCCTTTGATGGTGGTCCAGATTTCATCGGTGAACGGGTCATAGATCACGCCGACCACGGATTTCTCCCGGTGCTGGAGCGCAATGGAAACCGCCGCGTGCGGCATGCCGAAGAAATAATTCACCGTGCCGTCAATCGGGTCAATCACCCAGCGGTATTCGGCGGTCACATCGCCGGTGCTGCCCTCCTCGCCCAGCACGGGAATCTGCGGGAATGCCTTGGCGAGAATTTTCTCGATGAGCGCCTGGCAGCGCACGTCGAGTTCGAGCTTGATGTCGTGGGCCTCGGCGGAGTTCACGCGTTTGGGTTTGTGCCAGTTGGCATGCATGATTTTGCCGGCGGCGCGGGCCGCCTGGATGGCGGCGGTGAGGGCGGATTTCAGGGCTATGGTTTTCATTAAATTGTTACGGGATGACTTCGTCGCGGCCTTCCAATTGTTTCACCTGGGTGGCGCATTTTTCCTCGAGCAGTTTGTTCTCGGCGGCTTCGATGGTGTTCAGCAGTTCGGCGGCTTCGAGCAGGCGCGGGGCGTGGACAAAGCTCGCACCGGCCTGATACAGCACGGGAATGTCGGACAACAGCTCGGCGTGGACAATGATTTGCGCGGCCGCGTTCAGTTCGCGGATCTGCCGGAGCATTTTCAGATTGCTCGCCCCCCGGAGCACGGTGTTAGGCAGCGAGCAGATGATGATTTCCGCCTCGGCCACGCCGGCGTGCAGGAGGACATCGCGCTGGGTGATGTCGCCATAAACAGCCCGGATGCCCCGCAGGTTCAGCCGCGCGTGGACGAGCGGATTGAAATCCAGCACGGTGATTTCCTCCAGCAGCGCCGGCTGTTCACGTTGAATCTCCTCGATCAGGGAACTGGCCGTCCACGAGAAGCCCAGCAGGTAGATGCGCTTGGATTTCTCGAGGTTTGCATCCATGACCGCCGTCTGGTCGAGATCGTGCAATTCCAGCTTGTTGAACCACGGCACCGCCCGGCGGAGGAGCTGGTCGTTATTGAGAATGGCGTAGGTGGAGCCGACCGCCATGAAGGCAAAGGCAAAAGCCGCGATGCCGATGGTGTTCGTGGAGACATCGCCGCTTTTGTAGCCGAGTGCCAG
>JAJXXI010000296.1 GCA_021781185.1 bacterium | reverse complement strand
TGGTAGCCTGCGGACATGCAGAGCCAGCACGTTACCGTTGGGCAGTTTCACGAGCGACAGGGGGCCGCTTTGGGAATGCGGCTCCTGGCCGGCGAGTCCGGCCTGGACCGCGTCATCCGCGAGCCAACGGTGAACCGGCCCGGGCTGGCGCTCAGCGGCTTTACCCGCTATTTCGCCTACAAACGCGTTCAAGTGATGGGCCATGCGGAGGTGTTTTACCTGCGGTCCCTGCGTCAGGAGGAACGGGTGGCGCGTTACGCCTATTTGTTTGCCTACAAGGTTCCCTGCGTGGTCATCAGCCGCGCGCTGAAGCCGGACAAGGAATTTCTCGCCGCCGCCGAGCAGGCGGGAGTGCCGATTTTCCAGACGCCGCAGTTGACGATGAAATTCATCAGCAAGGCGACGCTGGAACTGGAGATGATGTTTGCACCGCGCGGGTCGGAACTGGGCTGCATGGTGGACATTCTGGGGGTGGGCGTCATCATCCGCGGCGAAAGCGGCATCGGCAAAAGCGAGTCGGTGCTGGCGCTGATCGAACGGGGCTACAGCCTGGTGGCGGATGATGTCGTCAAGGTGCTGTTGATGGACGGGCGGGAAGTGCTTTGCACCAGCGCCGAACTCACGCGCGACCACATGGAAGTGCGCGGCATCGGCATCATCAACGTCGCGCAGATGTTCGGCGTCAAGGCCATCCGCAAGGACAAGACCCTTGATCTGATCGTCACCCTCAAGGTGTGGAGCGACGTGTCCGACATGGAGCGGCTGGGCATGGATCAGGAGCATGTCAAAGTCCTGGGCGTGGACATTCCGCATGTGACCATTCCCGTGCGGCCCGGACGCGACATCGCCCGGCTGATCGAGGTGGCGGCGTTCCAAATGAAGTTGCGCCGCTCCGGCTACAATGCCGCCGAAGACTTGAACAGCCGTTTGCTGTCGCAGATGGCGGAAAAAGCATCCCCGCCGCCGCCATTGTCACCATAGGATGTCACCATATATTTTGATGGCGAAAAAAAACGCGGCGATTAATTTTCCATGCACAAACCAATGAGCGCCAAAAAAGCCACCGATGCGGAATTCCTTTCCAAGGAACTTATCGTGCTTAACAAATCCGGCATCCATGCCCGGCCAGCCGCCATGTTTGTCAAGACCGCCAACCGGTTTGGCAGCGACATTTTCGTGGAAAAGGACGGCGAGAAAATCAACGGCAAGAGCATCATGGGGCTGATGATGCTGGCCGCCGGGCCGGGGAGCAAGGTGACCCTCCATGCCAAGGGCGCGGATGCCGACGCGGCGATCGCCGAACTCGAAGAACTGGTCAAACGCAAGTTTGACGAGGAGTGATGGAATTGGCACCGCCAGGTGCTTTCAACGGCGGGGATGGCGGGGTGGAAACGCTGATTTCTTCGGGGCGGTTGACTTTGGACTTTCAACTTGGGGCTTGGAACTTTAATTTTCCGCGATGGCATCGGCTGAAATTGATGTGAAATACGTCGCGCACCTCGCGCGGCTGGCGCTTACTCCGGAAGAGGAGAAAAAATTGTCCGCCCAACTCGGCAACATTCTCGGCTACATTGAAAAGCTGCGCGAGCTGGACGTGAGCAGCGTCGAACCCACCGCGCATGCCACGCCGATGGTCAACGTGACCCGTGCCGATGAAATCCGCCCCTCGCTCCCGCACGAAGAGGCGCTTCGCAACGCGCCCAAGCAGGCCGGCGGACTGTTCGTCGTCCCCAAAATCGTGGAATAATTTTCAAATTGCAGACGGACACAGATCAACGCGGCTGTTCAGAAGTGCTTTGGACGGCTCCTGTTTTTTGAATCCGCGCCCGCCGGCGCTCATCGCAGGCCAACAATCGAATGCTCAATCAATTCACCATTTCCGAACTGACGGCCCGGCTCGCCAGTCGCGAGGTTTCCGCCCGTGACGCCACGCAGGCGTGTCTGGACCAGGTTGCCCGCGTGGACGGCCGGCTCCATGCCTTCATCAGCCACAATCCGGCCGATGCGCTGGCCCAGGCGGAGGCGGCGGACCGGGAGATTGCCGCAGGTGTGACGAAGCCTTTGCTGGGGGTGCCGATTGCCATCAAGGACGTGCTCGCCGTTAAAAACCAGCCGCTCAACTGCGCGTCAAAAATCCTCGGCGATTTCATTTCGCCCTATGACGCGACGGTGATTGAAAAGCTCAAGGCGGCCGGGGCGATTGTTTTTGGCCGGTTGAACATGGACGAATTCGCGATGGGCAGCTCCACCGAAAACTCCGCGTTTGGCCTGACGCGCAATCCGTGGGACATGACGTGCATCCCCGGCGGCTCGTCCGGCGGTTCGGCGGCGGCGGTCGCGGCGGATGAATGCATCGCCTCGCTGGGCTCGGACACCGGCGGCTCCATCCGTCAGCCGGCGGCGCTGTGCGGCTGCGTGGGCTTGAAGCCGACTTATGGCCGCGTGTCGCGCTACGGATTGGTGGCCTTCGCCAGTTCGCTGGATCAGATCGGACCGTTCACCAAAGACGTGCGGGATTCCGCGACGTTGCTGGGCGTCTTGAGCGGTTTGGATCCGCGCGATTCCACGAGCGTGCCGCAGCCGGTGCCAGATTACACCAAATCGCTGACCGGCGACATTCGCGGCCTGAAGCTCGGCCTGCCCAAGGAATACATGATCGGCGGCCTCGCCCCCGAGGTGAAGGCGGCGGTGGACGCGGCGGTGAAAAAATTTCAGGAACTGGGCGCGGAGATCGTGGAAATTTCGCTGCCGCACACGGATTACGCGGTGGCGACGTATTACATCATCGCCACGGCGGAAGCCTCGGCCAACCTGGCGCGCTTCGACGGCATCCGTTATGGCGCCCGGGTGGACGGCGCGGACCCGATTGAACTTTACAGCCGGACGCGGGGCGCGGGCTTTGGGCCGGAGGTGAAGCGGCGGATCATTCTGGGCACCTACGTCCTGAGCAGCGGCTATCACGACGCGTATTACCTCCACGCGCAAAAAGTCCGCACGCTCATCCGCAATGACTTTTTGAAGGCGTTTGAGCACGTGGATGCGATCGTGACGCCGACCACGCCGACGGCGGCGTTCAAGGCGGGCGAAAAGTCGGACGACCCGCTTCAGATGTATCTGTCCGACATCTTCACGATTTCCTGCAACCTGGCGGGCATCTGCGGCGTGAGTGTGCCGTGCGGGTTCACCCAAAATCCCCGGCTGCCCCTCGGCCTGCAATTGCTGGGCAAACCATTCGGCGAAGAATCATTGCTGCGGCTCGCTCATGCCTACGAGCAAAGCACACCCTGGCACAAGGAAAAGCCGGCGATTTAGCGAGGAATTTAACGCGCCAATCGGCGGAAAGGCGGGGCAGCGAAAGCAGCGTTTGCCCTTGTTGACCCGCCGGCAAGACGGCCGGTGGTCTGCCGGTCAAAACCGGGTCGGGATCCGTCGAACCCACCCGTGCGCCTGATTTTCAGGCTTGCCCGCGAGTAACCGTTCGGTTACTTAACCGGCTTGGTTCCCGTGAAAAAGCCCCAGACTTCCTCTGCTCTGCGCGATCCGGACCGGACCCGGCGGCGCATTCTCGACGCTGCGCTGAAGGTGTTTGCCGCGCGCGGCTTCGCCGGGGCGCGGGTGGATGAGATCGCCCGGCAGGCGGCCACCAACAAGCGGATGCTTTACCATTATTACGGCAGCAAAGAGGGGTTGTTCCGCGCCGTGTTGCGCCACAAGCTCAATGAGCGGGTCAAGCGCGTCGAGGCGCAGGTGGAGGGTTCGGATTCAGCCTCCCGGATGCCGCTCTGGTTCATGCAGAATTGCCGGGATGCCGACTGGGTGCGATTGCTGGCTTGGGAATCGTTGCAGACGGCCAAAGATCGCGTGGTGGATGAAACCGGACGCCGCCGCTTTGCGCGCCGGACGACGGCCCGCATCCGCCAGAAGCAGCGGGCGGGCGATTTGCGAGCCGACGTGCCGGCGGCCTTTCTCCAGCTTGCCAAAATTTCGCTGACCATGTTCCCGATGGCCTTGCCGCAACTGGCCCGCATTATCACCGGCCGCTCGCCGCGCGACCCCGATTTTCAGCGGCAATACAGCCGGTTTCTTGAAACCATTTCGGCAGCCTTTCGTCTGCCAAAGGGGATGGCAAAATGAAGCCCGCGCAACAAAACAAAATGGATGTGAAAACAGCTTTGTCTTCGTTGGCGTTCGGTTTGATCCTGGCCGTGGCCGGCGGTTGTTCGCGCGGCGCCCCGCCCAAATCGGCGGAAGCCGTGCCGGTGGAGGTGGCCATCGCGGTTCAGACCAACATGCCCGTGCAAATTGAACCGCCGCCCGTCGGCCATGTCATGGCGCTTTCGACGGTGACGGTTCACCCGCAGATCCAGGGCATGATCAGTGAGATTCATTTCAAGGAAGGCCAGGAAGTAAACCGGGGCGACCTGCTGTTCACCATAGATCCGCGTCCCGCCCAGGCGGCATTGAACCAGGCGCAGGCGAATCTTGAACGGGATTCCGGCCAGTTGGAGTATGCCCGGGCCAATTATGTGCGCGATCAAAAATTGTTCGATTCCAAGATCGTTTCCCAGAACCAAGTGGACACGGACCGGGCCGGCCTGGATGCCGCAACCGGCACCGTGGCGGCGGACCGGGCGGCCATCACCAACGCGCTGCTGAACCTGGACTATTGCCAGATCCATTCGCCGGTGGCCGGTCGGACCGGCAGCCTGCAGGCTTACGTCGGCAACGTCGTCAAGGCGCCGGACGATGTCCTGCTGACCATTAATCAAATTCATCCGATCTACGTCGAGTTCGCCGTGCCGGAGCAGTTTTTGCCGGCAATCAAAAAGCAGATGGGCAAAAGAACACTCAAGGTTTCCGTGGCGTTTCAAAACATGGACGGCCCGCCGCCGCAAGGCGATCTGACATTTATTGATAACAGCGTTGACGCGACGACCGGCACGATTGATCTCAAGGCGACGTTCCCGAACCGGGATGACGCGCTGTGGCCGGGACAATTTGTGCGCGTGACGCTGACGCTTTCGGAATTAACGAACGCGGTGGTCGTGCCGACGCAGGCCGTGCAGACCGGACAAAACGGGTCGTTCGTCTACGTCGTCAAACCGGATCAAACCGTGGAAGAACGGCCGGTGATGATTGGCGTCGAACATGACGGCGGGACGGTGGTGGAAAAGGGGTTGCAGGCCGGCGAAACGGTGGTGACGGATGGACAGTTGCGGCTTGTGCCGGGAATAAAAGTGAAAACCGCCGAATCCGGCGCATCCACGAATTCGCCGGCAAATCCACAATGAAAAAACATCCGACCTCAATGACGAATGATGAATTGTTTGTCCGTTCGTCCGTCGTCCTGTTCAAGCCATGAGCGTTCCCGAGCTTTTCATCCGCCGCCCGGTGATGACCACGTTGGTCATGTCGGGCATTTTGCTGTTCGGCCTCCTTGGCTATCGCGAATTGCCGGTGAGCGATTTGCCGACGGTGGATTATCCGACGATCAACGTTTCGGCGAGTCTGCCCGGTGCGAGTCCCGAAACGATGGCTTCCGCCGTGGCCACCCCGCTGGAAAAACAATTCTCCACCATTGCCGGCATTGATTCCATGTCGTCGGTCAGCGGACAGGGCAGTTCGCAAATCACGATTCAATTTTCCCTCGACCGTGACATTGACGGGGCGGCTCAGGACGTGAACGCGGCGATTGCCAAGGCCGCGCGGCAGTTGCCGCCGAACATGCCGTCGCCGCCGACTTACAGCAAAGTCAATCCGGCGGACGCGCCGATTCTTTATCTCGCGCTCTCGTCCCCGACGCTGCCGCTTTCGGCCGTGGACAATTACGCGGAAAATTTGCTGGCGGAGCGCATTTCGATGGTCAACGGCGTCGCGCAGGTCAATGTCTATGGCTCGCAGCAATACGCCGTGCGCATCCAGGTGGACCCGGACAAGCTGGCGGCATACGGCCTGGGCATTGATCAGGTGGAGCAGGCGGTGCAGGCGGGCAACGTGAATCAGCCACTGGGCACGCTTTACGGCAAGCAGAAGGCGTTCACCGTGCAGGCCAACGGCCAGCTTGAAGACGCGGCGGCGTTCCGTCCGATGATTGTCGCCTATCGCAACGGCAATCCGGTGCGCTTGCAGGAATTGGGCAACGTGCTCGACAGCGTGCAAAACAACAAGGTCGCGGCGTGGTATTACACGAAAGGCGGCGGCACCCGCGCCATCGTGCTGGCCATTCAACGGCAGCCGGGCGCGAACACCGTGGCCGTGGTGGACCATATCAAAAAAATGCTGCCGTCCTTCCGCGAGGAAATTCCGGCGGCGGTGCACATGGACATTATTTTCGACCGTTCGCAGTCCATCCGCGAATCGGTGGCGGACGTGGAATTCACGCTGCTGCTGGCCGTCTGCCTCGTGGTGATGATCATCTTCCTGTTTTTGCGGACGCTCTCGGCCACGATCATTCCCAGCCTGGCGCTGCCGATGTCCATCATCGGCACGTTCGCCGTCATGGCGCTGCTCGGTTACAGCCTCGACAACCTGTCGCTCATGTCGCTGACGTTGTGCGTCGGCTTCGTGGTGGACGACGCCATCGTCATGCTTGAAAACATTGTGCGCCACATGGAAAATGGCGAGCCGCCAATGCAGGCGGCGTTCAAAGGCTCGAAGGAAATCGGCTTCACGATCATCACGATGACGCTGTCGCTTTCAGCCGTGTTCATTCCGGTGCTGTTCATGAGCGGCATTGTAGGCCGCATCCTGCATGAATTTGCCGTGACGATTGTTTGCGCGGTGCTGGTGTCGGGTTTTGTCTCGCTGACGCTGACGCCGATGTTGTGCAGCCGGTTCGTGCATTCGGAACACGGACGCCAGCATGGGCGGCTTTACCTGGCGCTGGAACGTTTTTTTGACGGAATGCGGAATCTTTACGACCGGACGTTGCAGCCGGTGTTGCGCCATCCGCGGACGGTGCTCGCGTTGTCGCTGGCCATTTTGGTGGCGACGGGTTTTTTGTTTTATGTGATTCCCAAGGGGTTTTTCCCCAGTGAAGACACCGGCCAGATTTTCGCGATGACCAAGGCGGCGGAGGACATTTCCTTTGACGCCATGAAGCAGCACCAGTTGGCTGCGGCAAAAATCGTTGCCGCCGATCCGAACGTTGACGGGTTCATGTCGGCAATCGGTGCGGGCGGCCCCTCCTCCACCGCGAACCAGGGCCGAATGTTCATGCGGTTGAAACCGCTCAACCAGCGCACCTTGAGCGCCGACCAGATCATTCAGG
>JAJXXI010000657.1 GCA_021781185.1 bacterium | reverse complement strand
TGCTCGGCGGGCACGCATTGGTTGAGGTTGATCACTGTCAGAAAGTCCGGCTGGGCTTGGGGTTTTCCGCGCATGACTTACAGACAAACTTCAACTTCGCTGGTTCAAACGTTTTTCAACAAACTGATAGGCGCGCTTGAACCGCTTCGGTGCCCAAAGCATACCAAGGCCACCCTTGCCGCCGATGGTTGCAAAAGAAAGTCCACTGTCTTTTGCTTTATCAAGTGCTGTTAAGCTGGCATTTCCTGCTGAAAGAAAATACCAGCAATCAAGTCGCCCCGCAGTGGCAACCTTGCGTGAGTTGACAGGCAGAACTTTCATTGCTGTTTCTCCAACCATTTGGCATAGGCTTCCGCAACCTCTGGAAGCTCATCGTCAACGATCTTGTCTTTAATTTCCGTTTCGCGAATAACCTCATCACCGGTCTTCTTATGAATTTCTGTCACCAATTCCTTGCGAGCTACCAAAATCTCATGGCCGTCCGCTGTGCGCCGGAAAATGGTGCTGCCGCGTTTGTCATGTCCAATTTTCTCTGCGATGGACATAAATATTGGGTAGGAAAGTCCACGGCCTTTAGCAATTCGTGACTCATCATCTGATAGCCGCCGCAGCAAGACCATTGAAGTTTGCGTATCATTCTTGGGCTGGAATAAATCACGATCCATGTCCACCACCGCCAAAATCTGCGTGTTTTCCAGCATCCATTGGCGAACGTAGCCCAGCGCCGGATTATTCAAGATGCCGTTGGGAATGACCATCGCCATGCGGCCCGTGCCCGGCTTCAGAAACTGAACGCAGCGCTGAATGAAAAGAATTTCCGGCGGGACGGATTTTTGCAGCAGCTTTTTGCCATCCTTGCCCACGCGCATGACCCACGGTTTGCCAAGCTCCACATCCCAGATGGCGGAAATATCGTATTGGTCCAGGATGAGCTGGTCATCAATGACGATGTTTGCGCCGAACGGCGGATTGGTGAATACAACATCCACCGAACCAAGTGGAACGGCTTTGGAAGCTTCCGGGTTCCAAGTATGCGGATGTGCAAGACTGTTTTGCTGAAACAATCCCCCTTCGCCGTCGTTGTTCATCACCATGTTCATCTTGGCCGCGCGAACAAGCGACGGATTCAAGTCAAAGCCAAAAACCTTTTTGGACAAAAATTCACTGCGCTTCCGATACAATTCCTGTCGTTCGGCATCGGTCGGATGTTGCGGGTCAGCCCATTCTGCGCGCTCGGTATCTTGCAGAATCCGCAGTGCGTGATTCATCGCGGTGATGAGAAAACCGCCAGTGCCGCAACAGGGATCAAGCAACTTCTCGCCCGGTTGCGGGTTAAGCATCGCCACGGCCATGCGACAGGCATTGCGCGGGGTAAAAAATTCACCCCGGTCACCACGCAGGTTTGAGCCAACGATTTCTTCGTAAGCAACGCCCTTTACATCCACCGGTGAGGCCAACAGCGAATATCGCTGAAGCTAGGAAATTACATAAGCAACGACGTTGGCTTTGAGTTTGATTACGCGATCTGACTCTTCAAAAATGGTCGGATACTTATGAACAACTTTTTCGGTGAAGAGTTTCGTGAGTCGCGTCTTGGCTGGTGCAGCACCGGTCGCGCTGGAGAGTTCACCCGGTGTAACGAAGAATTCCAAAACACTGGAGCGCTCGTCTTCGATTTTGCTGAAAATAATTTTGAGCAATTCCCAAAAAGCGTCAGGCTTCTGCATACCTTCGGTTCCGGCGATATAGTTGTGACAACGCCGGAATGCGAACAGGAGATTGTCAGCCGTTGCCGGCATCAAATCGGTCCGGCGCGGGCGGGCTGCATCCGCTTCGGATTGGCCAGCGGAAGGAATGTCGGGGATCTCTTCGCAAATAATTTTGCCGTTCTTTTCGCGCTTGGCAAAACAAACACGGTCGTCGCCGTTTGTCCAAAGCCCAAAACGTGCGTTTGGTGATGCGGCGAGATAGGATTGAAGCTGCCCAATGCCATCTTTTTTATCCTGGCGACTGGTGCCCGGCTTTTTCGTCTCGACGAGCAGGTAGGCGTTTACCTGTTCGTGGGGCTGGCCTTCGGTAAAAACAACAATGTCCACGCGCGGTTTTGCTGATCCCATCTTGATGCGGAATTCAGGCGTGCAATCGGACGCGGCATATTTGTATTGGCGAACAAGGGCTTTCTCGATGTTTTGACGGACGTATTCTTCCGGCGTGTCGCCAAAAAACCGGCCGGTGAGGAAATCCACGATTTTACCGTCGGGAACCGCGCCGATGGCAATCGGTTGGGGCAAGGCGAATTTGCCGGCGGGTGCCGACGGCGAGGACTTCGGTTTAGCTGGCGGAATATTTTTCTTGTTCATGGAATCTGGCGACGCACGGCGCGGAGATTAACGGCGGTTGGCAAAACTTGCGAGCGGGATTTTGCGGTTTCTAAACTTCGTCAAATTATTTTTCCGGTTTTTTGATGCACTCAAACGGTATCTGGAAGCACCTCAACTGATGCTCAATATACCTCAGCGCACACACGGTTTTTCGGGTGGGAAAAATTTCGGAAAAGGGGGTGTATAAATGCGACGTGCGGAACACCTCACCCCAGCCCTCTCCCCAGCGCGGAGAGGGAGAAGAGGCGCAAATAAAAATCCGTCAAACTTTATTTTTTGGATTTTTTTGCGGCTGCTTGCGGGGCTAGGGGGTCAGGAGGTGGCTGCTTGCGGGGCGGGTTTTGTGCGTGAAAAAAAGTTTTGAAAACGTGTGGTAAAAATACGCCAAGCAAAGGCGCAAAGACTCGGAGAAAAAATTTATGAGTGAAAACATTCAAGACCAGAACGGCGTGCAGGGGACTGCCCGCCCTACCAACACCGATAAATTGCCGCAGCCGAATCCGTTCCGGGCCAAAACCTGGAACATGACGCAGCAGGCGCGGTTGATGAAGCGGGAGCCGAAAAAGGCGGAGCGGCTCCAGGCGGAAGCGGTGGCGGAGGGCGAACATCATGCGCCGTATCTGAATCGCTCGGCGTTTTATCGGGCGCATGGATTTTGACCACCTAGCGATGGGGCCACCATCAAAAAACGGCGCGCAGCGGAGTGACGCGCCCTACCGAAAAACAAAATGCCGGCGAATACGACACATCCTGATTACAACGCGAACCTCATGGCGTGGCTGCGGGCGCGTGACTTGATCGCGGGCGAGGATGCCGTGAAGGCGGCGGGCCAGCGCTATCTGCCGCGGCTGGAGGCGCAGTCGGACGCGGAGTATCAGGGCTATAAATCTCGCGCGTGCTTTTTCAACGCGACGGGCCGGACGTTTGACGGGTTCCTGGGGCTGGTGTTCCGGCTGGAGCCGACGGTGAAACTTCCTGACCGCCACGCCGGCGTGGGCGGGGCGTTGCGCGTCTTTTCCATGGACGTGGATTTGATGGGGACGTCGCTGTTCACTTACTGCAAGGGTGTCGTTGGCGAGGTGCTGGCCGTAGGTCGATGCGGCACGCTCATCGAATGGGCCGGAAAGACGCGGATCGGGCGTATGTGGTGCGGTATGCGGCGGAGGACATCCTGAACTGGCGCACGGAGCGGATCAATGGGCGGAACACGGTGACGATGGTCGCGCTGCGCGAGTTGGTGGAGGTGCCGGAAGAGGCGGATGCGTTCAAGGCAAAAAAGATTGAACAGGTGCGGGTGTTGCGGTTGGTGGCCCATGGTGCGAGCCGCACGGGCGATCAACCTCCCACCATGCAGCAAGACGGCGCGCACGGAGTGACGCGCCCTACCGAATGGCGTTATATCGTGGAGGTTTGGCAGTGCAATCCTGATGACACGAGTTCGGATTGGGTGATGGTGGAGATGCGGACGCCGTCACGGCGCGGGAAACCGCTGCCGCTGATTCCCTTTGTCTTTCATGGTCCCCGCAATGCCTTGCCCGACGTGGACAAGATGCCGCTCGCCGACATCATCCATGTGAATCTGGATCACTATCGTCTCGATGCCGACTACAAGCATGGTCTGCACTTCACCGCATTGCCCACCGCTTGGGTGTCTGGCTTTGACAAAACTTCCGAACTTCGCATTGGCAGCAGCACGGCTTGGGTGGCTGAAGCTCCCGGTGCTGTGGCTGGCTTTCTTGAGTTCAAAGGTCATGGTCTTTCCACGTTTGAAAATGCCCAAGATCGTGATGAACGTCTCATGGCGGTGCTTGGCTCCCGAATGTTGGAAGACACCAAACGTGTTGGTGAAACGGCTGATGCCATCGAGCTGCGTCAGGCTGGTGAGAATAGCATCTTGATGACACTGGCCCTGTCTCTGTCTGATTCCATCAGCCAAGTGCTTCGCTGGGTCTATTGGTGGAATAGCACCGAACCATTTCCCGAAGATGTCAGTGAATCTCTCGTGCTGCTTCAGATCAACACTGACTTCACCGCCAAAGGTCTGACCAGTCTGGAACTCACTGCCATTGTCGGTGCCTGGCAGGCTGGAGCCATCTCGCAGGCCACCATGTTCGATCTCTTCCGCAAAGGTGAAGTCCTGCCCACGGGCCGCACGGATGATGAAGAAAAGAATCTCGTCCAAGCTGGACAACCCAGTGCGAGCCGCACAGGCAAATTCCAAAACGGTCAGGAGAATCCGACCGGGGTCTTTCCTAATGGACCTTCCGGTCAGGCACCAACTACCCCGGCGGCAACCACGTCGCCAGCAACTAATCCCGGCGCGCACGGAGTGACGCGCCCTACCTAAATATTTATGGCACTGAAAAATAAATACGCGAAGGCCGAGGAAATCCCGGCGGAACTGAAAGCGCACTACCTCGAACGCGACGGTGCTTGGCTGCTGGATTCGGAGCGCAACGAGGAATTGCGGCAAACTAACATCACCGTGATGAAGGAGCGCGATGCGCTGCTCAAACGGTTTGAAGGCATTGATCCTGACGCCGTCCGGTCTTTGCAGACGGCCACCCTGAAGATGCAGGAAGAAAAGGCCCGGCTGGAAGAGGAGCAGCGTTTGAAGGACGGCAAATTTCAGGAAGTGCTGGCCGACAAGCTGAAGGCGGCGGTCGGTCCCGTGGCCGCCGAGCGTGATGCGCTCAACGGCCGACTGTCGGCGCTGCTGATTGATCAGGCCGTCGTCACCGAGGCCACGAAACGGGGCCTGAGGCCCACCGCTATCCCCGACGTCACGTCGCGGGCACGCAGTGCTTTCAAGCTGGTGGGCGGTGTGCCCCAGGCTTTTGACGGCGAGACGGCCCGCACGGGCAAGGATGGTTTCTCGCCCCTCACTTTGGCGGAATGGGTGGATGCGTTGGTGTCTGACGCGCCGCACCTGTTTGAAGCAAACGCTGGTGGCGGTGCCGCCGGCTCAGGCTCCCGTGGGGCCGGTGGCGGTGTGGTGAATCCGTTCCGCAAGGAAACGTGGAACCTCACTGAACAAGTGAAACTGCAGATGCGTGATCCGGGCTTGGCGGCTCGGCTGAAGGCTTCTGCTTAAACAAAATTTGGGCGGCGCAGCAGCACCGCCCTACCAAATAGAAAGTGCAACCTTATGGCTAAAACAGCCTTGGCAGACATTATCATTCCGAATGTATTTGAACGGTATGCGCTGGAACGCACGGCGGCGAAGTCCGCCCTGATCCAGAGCGGCATCGTCGAATTGAATCCTCATTTCGACGCTTTGGCAGCGGGCGGCGGCAAGACGATTGACATGCCGTTCTGGCAGGACATTTCGCCGAACCGGCAAATCCTGTCGGACAGCGCCACGCTGGCGGTGAACAAAATCACGGCGAGCAAGGATGTCGCCATTCTGAACAACGACGCGCAAGCGTGGGGTGCCAACGATCTGGCGGGTGCCTTGGCGGGTTCCGATCCGCTCAATGCGCTGCTGGATTTGGTCGGCGCTTATTGGGCGCGCACGGATCAGGCGTATGTCATCTCGGTGCTGAAAGGTTTGTTCGGCACGGGCGGCACGCTGGCGGAGACGCACAAGCTGTCCATCGCGGCGGAAGCCACCGGCAGTTATGCGGCGGCGACCAAGCTGAACGGCGACACGTTTGTGGATGCGACCGTGAAGCTCGGCGATTGCAGCGACAACCTGACGGCGCTGGCGGTGCATTCCGCCGTCGAGGCCGCGCTGCGCAAGCTGGACCTGATTGATTATCTGCCCGACAGCGAGGGCAAGATGACGGTCAAGGTATTCCAGGGCCGGCGCGTCATCATTGACGACAGCCTGCCGGTGCGCGCCGGCACCACGAGCGGCTATGTCTATACGTCGTTCCTGTTCGGTCCCGGCTGCTTCGGTCGCGGCAACGCGACGCTGAACGAGCCCGTCGAGGCCGGTTTCGGAACGAAGGCCGTTGAGTGGGAACGCTCGGCTTTAGACAGCGATACCAACTTCATCAACCGTCGCCGCTACCTGCTTCACCCTCGCGGGGTGAAGTTCACCAGTTCCAGCCTGGCGGGCGTGAGTCCGACCAATGCGGAATTGGAAACGGTCGCCAACTGGACCCGGGTGTTCGAGGCGAAGAACGTCCGCATGGTGGCCATTGACCACAATATCTGAGGCACTTGCGTGCCGGCCAATGCGCTGGCGCGCGGGACGTTCCTGCGCGCCAGCCTTCAAAAAAAAATATGGCACTCGTTTTTCCAATCATTAAGCGGCGGCGGAAGCTGGGCGCTTTCCCGTCGGCAGACGCCATGCGGGCGGCCAAGTCTTTGCAGACGGCCACCGTCCTGCCGGCCGAACCAGCCGTGGAAAAACCGGTGAAAGTTTCGACGCCGAACAAATCCCATGATGACCCTGCCGGCAAATAAAGGTCGCCTCTGGCTCGCGCTGGCGGAACAACGGCGTCGTCGCCGGCGGCGGGCGGCGCTGGTGCCGGCGTTGCCGGTGACGTTGCTGACGGAGCTGGCCGGTTATTGGAAGCTGGAGGAGCCGGCCAATGCGCCGCGCCTTGATGCCTCCGGCAACGGCTGGGATTTGTCGGAATGGTCGTTTGCCGAAGCCAGCGGTGGCGGCCATGTGCCGGTCAGGCAAACGACCGGCGTCGTGAATTTCGCCGCCGATTTCGGCACCGGTGCCGGCGGGCCGGCGCTCGTGTCGTTCGCGCCGAACACGTTGCTGGCGGGTGATTTTACGTTCGCGGTTTGGGTTGGTTTCTTCCCCGGCGCCGAATTCGAGTGGGGACTGATCAGCGTGGGTGGCTCGGTGCTCATCGGCATCCGGCCGTTTGACGACAGGGTGACGTTCGGGGTGCAGACCGCCGGCGGCTTGGCCCAGATCGAAACGGG
>JAJXXI010000631.1 GCA_021781185.1 bacterium | reverse complement strand
TGAAAGCGTCAAAGTCCTGCCGCTGCCCGCTGCCGGCCGGCCGGCGGATTTCAGCGGCGCCGTGGGCGAGTTTGAGGTGAGCAGCGAAGCCGCGCCGACGCAGTTGACGGCCGGCGATCCCATCACGCTGCGCCTCAAGGTGAGCGGACAAGGCAACTTTGATCGTGTTTACGCGCCCGCACTGCCGGCGTCCAGCGACTGGAAAACATATCCCCCCAGCGCGCAATTTGCCCCGGAAGACAGCGCCGGTTACGGCGGAACAAAGACATTTGAAGAAGCGGTCATTCCCCTCAAGGCCGGACAGGAAAAAATCCCCGCGATTGCGTTCAGTTATTTCGATCCCAACACGCGCCGATACGTGACGAGGACGACGACGCCCATCGCCATTGCAGTCGCGCCTGGCAGCGATAATTCATCCGTAGCTGCGTCGCCAGCCGGTTCCACTGGTTCAGCCACGTCGCCATCGGCGCATATGTCCGCGCCGGAGCTGGCCCCGAACCAGGTTGAAGCCGGGAGTTTTGTTTCGAGTTTGCAGCCGGTGCTGTTCAAGCCGTGGTTTGTCGCGGTGCAGGGCGTGCCGTGGACGGCGCTGGTCGCCGGGTTGTTCATTCAGCGGCGGCGGCAGCGGCTGGCGCAGGATTTGGTGCGGACGCGCAATCGCGCCGCGCAGGCAGTCGTGCGGGAGCAGCTCGCAGCAATGGATCAGGCGCTCGCCACGAACAGCGCGCCGGAGTTTTTCACCGCCGCCAGACAGGCGGTGCAGGTCGAACTGGCCCGGCGCTGGCAGCTTTCCGTCAGCCAGGTGACGGTCGCCGAAATCAACCGGCGCTTGAACGGCGATGCCGGCGATCTGCGCACGTTGTTCACCGTGGCGGATGATGTGGTCTATTCCGGCCGCAGCCTGTCACCGGCTGAACTTCAGCAGTGGAAAGAAACCGTCACGCAGCAGCTCAAACAATGGGAGGTGTCATGAAAAGTCTCAACCCGGGCAATTTTAGAAACGGCCAGTCTCAATTTTTGCTGGAACAGAAAGTGAAGAAATTCCGCCTCGCTGAACGCCGCCGCATCAGCGAAGGCAAACCAGGCTGCCGCATCGAGTTTCGCCACC
Source organism: bacterium (assembly GCA_021781185.1). Lineage (GTDB taxonomy): Bacteria > Verrucomicrobiota > Verrucomicrobiia > Limisphaerales > UBA11358 > UBA11358. Next base: position 6,265 of record JAJXXI010000631.1, on the reverse strand, counting down.
TGAAAGCTTTGGCGCTGTCGGCTTCGCTGCTGGCCGCAGTTGCATTTTCCTCCATCGCGCACGCCGCCAGTGCGGGTTCTGCCTTTGAGCGGGCCAACGCGGCTTTTGAATCCGGCAACGATCACGCCGCGATTTCACAATACGAGGCCATCCTCGCGCATGACGGCTATTCTGCGCCGGTGTTGTTCAATCTCGGCAACGCCTTCTACCGCTCCGGCCAGTTCGGCGCGGCCATTCTCAATTACGAACGCGCCCAGGTGCTGGCGCCGCGCGATGCTTCCATCGCGGCAAACCTGCGGCTGGCGCGGGAGAAGGCCGGCGTGCCCGCGCCAGCGCCGAACGAGGTTGAGCGGGTGGCGCGAATTCTGACGCCCAACACGCTGGCTTGGACTGGCAGCCTCGCCTTGATGACGATTTGCCTGGGCATCGGGCTTGGTCAATTTTTCCCGCGCTTTACCCGGGCCAAAATCATCATTGGCGTGGCCGTCATGACGTTGCTGGCCGTGGCCGCCAGTTTTGCAATCCGCTGGCCGGAATTCTACCGCGCCATCGTGATCACGGCGAATGCGCCCGCCCGCATCGCGCCCGCCGGCACCGCCGCTGAATCGTTTGCGTTGAAAGCCGGGGAAGCGGTCATCATCACAAAAAAATACGGTCAGTTTATTCTTGCCCGAACCGCCGACGGACGGTCCGGCTGGGTGAGCGGGAAAGAAATTGGCCGCGTCATGCCGGAGTCACCCAATGCTGCTTCCTGAATTCCATTGGCTGATTAAAAGCAGATTCATTTTGACCACAATCATTCCGTGGCCGGGTTTGTTCAAAACCTCGGATGAAAAGCCGGCAATCTTCCCGCGAATTTGAGCATCAGCCATGACGCTCCGCCACGTCGCCAATCAGGTCTTTCATCCGTGGCCATCCGTGGGTGAAATCATTTCTTCAACAGCGCGTATTCCATCGAGTCCACCAGGGCTTCGAGGCTGGCCTCGATGATGTTTTCGCTCACGCCAACAGTGCTCCATTCGCGGTTGCCGTTGGTGGAAGTGATGAGCACGCGCGTCTTGGCGGCCGTGCCGGCGACACCGTCCAGGATGCGCACCTTGTAATCCGTCAGCGAAACGCCCTTGAGCTTCGGATACGACTTCACCAGCGCGGAACGCAACGCGCCGTCGAGCGCGTTCACCGGGCCGTCGCCCTCGGCGACCTCATGATGCACGGTTTTGCCGACGCGGACTTTTACTGTGGCTTCGCAGATGGATTCCTTTAGGTCGCGCCGCATTGAAACGTGATACGCATTGATCACGAAGGCGGGTTCGGCCTTGTTTTTGAACGCGCCGCGGATGAGGAGCGACAGGGAACCGTCGGCGGCCTCGTATTCGTAGCCCTCGTGCTCGCGCTGCTTGATCGTTTCGAGGATCGACTTCAGCTCCGGAGTCTCGTTGGTGAACTTGAAGCCCAGCGACTTCGCCTTCATCACGATATTGCTGCGTCCGGCCAGGTCGCTCATGAGGATGTTGCGCGCGTTGCCGACGAGTTCGGGGTTGATGTGTTCGTAGCTGGACGCGAGTTTCTGCACGGCGTTGACATGCGTGCCGCCCTTGTGCGCGAACGCCGCCGAGCCGACCCACGGCAGGCGCGGGTTGTGGCGGATGTTGGCAACCTCGTCCACGAACAGGGAAAGTTCCTTGAGCTTCGACATGGATTTCTCCGGCACGCAGCGCTTCTTCATCTTGAAATGCACGAGCGGGATGACGCTGATGAGATTGCAATTGCCGGTGCGTTCGCCGTAGCCGTTGACCGTGCCCTGCACATGCACGGCGCCGGCGTCGAGCGCGGCCAATGCGTTGGCGGTGCCCACGCCGCTGTCGTCGTGCGTGTGGATGCCGATCTTGCAATTCAGTTTGCCGACGGCCGTTTTGGTGATGGCCGCGATTTCGCTCGGCAGACAGCCGCCGTTCGTGTCGCAGAGCACCACGAAATCCGCACCTGCTTTTTCCGCCGCCTGCCAGGTGGCGAGGGCGTAATCGGCATTCAGCTTGTAGCCGTCAAACGCGTGCTCGGCGTCGTAGATCACGAACTTGCCGTGGTCTTTGAGGTGTTTCACGGTGTCAGCGATCATGGCCAGGTTTTCCTCCGGCGTGCAGCGCAAAACTTCTTTGACGTGCAGCATGGAAGTTTTGCCGTAGATCGTCACGACGGGCGTTTTGGCCTCGATGAGCAGGCGCACCTGGTCGTCCTGTTCCACGGGGACGCCCTTTTTGCGGGTGGAGCCAAAGGCGGCCAGCTTCGCGCTTTTAAATTTTCTCTTTTTGGCTTCCGCAAAAAACTCAATGTCCTTGGGGTTGCTGCCGGGCCAGCCGCCTTCAATGTAATGAACCCCGAAAGAATCGAGCTTCTCGGCGATGCGGAGCTTGTCCGCGACCGAGAAATTGATGCCTTCACCCTGCGATCCGTCGCGCAGGGTCGTGTCATAGATTTCAACTTGGGGTTTCATAATGGGCCGTAAAAACGGGTGCTTACTATCTCTTAAAATGGCAGAACAGGCAAACCGGAAAAAGTTCCGGGCCGGAGGTTGCACTTTGGCGAAGCGGGACTAGATTCCGGCATGGAAGAATTTGCCACCATCCAGTGTCCATTCTGCGGCCAGTCCTTCGATGTGACCGTGGACACCAGTCTCGCCCAGCAATGCTTCACGACCGACTGCGAGGTCTGCTGCCGGCCTTTTGAGGTCCGTGCGGAATGCAAGGGCGGCGAAATCGTGAGCGTGGATGTGTCGTCCGAATAAGCTGCGTCAAAGCAGATCCTTCACGGAACCAACCTGATCCTGCATCAGCTTCACCACCATCCGGGCACGCGTGATGGCGTTGTCCTGGGTTTCGCCGAAGAAGGATTTCAACTTCACCCGCACGGCAGCGATGAAATCGCCATTGCGATCATACAAGGGCAGCGTTACCAGCACTGCCCCGTCCTCGCGGCCAAAGGACACCGTTCCGTTCTGGATGGCGTTCCATTCCGCCTCGGTGCCCGGCTTGCCCACTTCCGCCGGGTCCTTGCTGGCGATGATGCGCGTGACGCTGTTGGTTTGCGCCTTGTAAATCCGCAGGCCGAGAATGCGGGGCTGCTTTTCCACGATCTGGTCAATCATCCGCTGCGCCTGCGGAATGAGCGGCGTGTAATTCACCGTCGCATCCGTGAAGTAAGCCACCGTGTCCGACTTGGTGCAAAATCCGAGGCGGCCTTCATTGAAAGAATTGTCGCCCAGCGGCGGCATGACGAGCTGTCCGTCATACCAGATCGAAATCTGGTTGCCATCGCATTGGACGGCCAGCGTGTGCCAGACCGAGTTGGTCACGTTGAGGGTCGGCCCGATTGGATCGGATCGGAGGCCGTCCACGACCTTGTAAAAGCGAACGTTTTTCCCCAGTTCGCTCACCCGTGCCACGTAGTAGTTGGAGGCATTTTGATAACGGAAAATCACGCCGGCCATCTGCTCGGCGATGCCGCTGACGACCTTGAAGCGGGTTGAAAATTTGAAATTGCGGAACGTCTGGCCGTCAAACACCAGCAGCGGGAAATGTTCGTCCGTCATGTCTTCGCTCGTCTGGGCCAGCACCGCGTGACGGTTGACGTCCCGCGCCTGGCCGGCGAACGGCGCAAAGGCTGAAGGCGCCTCGGCGGTGACGATTTTCCAAACTCCCGGCTGGCCGTGCCCCACCAACACCGGCGTGAAATTGGTCGGCGTCGTTCCTGCCGGGAAATCTCCGAAATTGAAATGGATTTCCGCGCCGGAGACGGACAGCGCCAGCGCAAAACTGAAAATCCAAGCATAAATTCGCATGACCGCAGCGTAGCAAACGCCAATGCTCTGGCAAAATAGTTTTGCCAAGCCCGCATGGATTAGGAGAATGAGGTCATGAGATTCACCCGTCTTTCCGTCCTGCTGCTGGGCGCTGCCCTGTCCTTCCAGCTTTCCGCCCGCGCTGAGTTGAAAATGCCCGCCATCTTTGGTGATAACATGGTGCTTCAGCAGCAAATACCGGTGCCCGTTTGGGGCTGGGCCGCGCCGGGGACGGAGGTGACCGTGAAGTTTGGCGGCCAGACCAGGTCCGCCCGCGCCGATGCGGACGGCAAATGGCTGGTGAAGCTCGGTAAACTGAAAGCCTCGGCCGAACCGCAGTCGCTCGTCATCGAATCGGAGGAGACCAACACCTTCACCAACATCCTTGTGGGCGAAGTCTGGCTGGCGTCCGGCCAGTCGAACATGGAAAAGCCCATCGGCCTGCAGCACGGTCAGAAGCCCTGCTTCAATTATGAACAGGAACTGGCTGCCGGGAACCACTCCCAAATCCGCTTGTTTCACGTGGATAAAAACCTTTCCGCCACCCCGTTGGCCGACGTGGAAAAATACCACGGCTGGACGGAATGCAGTTCCAACGCGCTGAACACCATTAAATTTTCTGCCGCCGCCTATTTTTTTGGCCGCGAAATCCACACCAACCTGAATGTCCCCGTCGGCCTGATTGAATCGGATTGGGGCGGCACGCGCATTGAGCCGTGGACGCCGCCGGTGGGCTTTGAAGAAGTCCCCTCGCTGGCCGGGCTGGCCAAGACCGAAATCAATCCGGATAAAATTTCCAACCGGAGCCCCATGGCCATTTACAATGCGATGATCGCGCCGGTGGCCGGTTACACCATGCGCGGCGTGATCTGGTATCAGGGCGAATCCAATCTCATGGGCGGCACGAACGATTACGACTATTTGAATTATGCCGACAAGATGGTGGCGCTGGTGGACGGCTGGCGGTCCATCTGGCATGAAGGCAGTTTCCCGTTCTACTTTGTGCAGATTGCGCCGTTTAAATATTACGGCGGCAGAGTCCAGCGCGTGCCCTCGCCGGAATCATTGCCGGAATTTTGGGCCATCCAGTCACGCGCCGAACGCCGCATCAAACATTCCGGCATGGTGGTGACCACCGACCTGGTGAACAATCTCAACGACATTCACCCGCGCGACAAGCAGGATGTCGGGCACCGCCTCGCGCTGCTTGCCCGCGCTGAAACCTACGGCCAAAAAGTCGAATGCTCCGGCCCGGTCTTCAACCGGGCGAAATTCAAATCCGGTCGGGCGATTTTGAAGTTCGACCACGTGGACGGTGGTCTGATGAGCAAAGATGGCAAACCATTGACGTGGTTCACCATTGCCGGCGCGGACGGCCAGTTTGTTCCTGCGGAAGCGAAGATTGTGGGCAAAACCGTGGAGGTTTCTGCCGCAGGAATCGAAAAACCGGTGGCCGTCCGTTTCGCTTGGGATGAAACCGCGCAGCCGAATTTCTGCAACGCCGCCGGCCTGCCCGCCGAACCGTTCCGCACGGATGGTCAGGGGAGGTGATTTGCAACTTGGACTGCGCCGGCAGAGTGAGGCGCCGGCAGCGCTTTTTAGAGGCGATGTGCTGGGGATTTTTAGACTGCCGCGTGTGTGCCAAAGCGGTGTCGCTTTGTGCTTCCCACGCAGTCTGAAATGGTGGGAGTGCCCGGTTTGAGAAAACACTTGGGAGACGCTGAATAAAGCCGAGTTTTCAAATTTCACTTTGGGTTGATGGAAGATGATGCGCCTGCAGCGGAGATTTGTGTTCCGCAGCTTGAGTTTACGGGACGGTTCTGGTTTGGTGGCGGGCTTGGTCTGCCGTTTTTCTCGTATCAACCGGGTTTATCCATGGTGATTCCTGTTTTTTCATGTCGTGGCGGTGTGTCTTCCGATCACCATATTGGCGAGTCCAAAGAGCGTGCAAAGTTGATGTCCGTTCTTGGCCAGACCGTGGCACCGCACTTGCCGATGCGGGAACAGGTTCTGCACGGTGTGGAAGGGATGTTCTACAAAGGTTCGCACCACAGCTTTGGCTTTCTCCACCGCCTTGAGCGTTTCTTTCTCTTTGCCTTCGGCCAGACTTTTGATCTGCCCACGTTTGCGCGCAATCTGCCACTTTATCTTCCGTTCCAAGGCCGCAATCTCGGCCCGTTTCTCCACGCCGGTGTAACCCGCGTCGGCATGGACTTGTTGTTCCTGTCCGTGCCGCAGTTCTGAGGCCTTGGTAATGTCCGCCACGTAGGCGGCGGTGACCACGGCGGTAGGCACCCGTCTGCTGTCCCGATCTGCTCCGATGTGCGTTTTCATCCCGAAATACCATGGGTTGCCTTTCTTGGTCTGGTGCATTTCCGGATCGCGTTGCCGTTCCTTGTTCTTGGCGGAGGGGGCGCGGCGATCAGGATG
>JAJXXI010000697.1 GCA_021781185.1 bacterium | reverse complement strand
CGAAGCATCTGGTGGAGCAGGTGCGGGAACTGACCGGCGACGGTTTTGAGGTGATCTTTGAGGCGTCCGGCGCGCGTCCGGCGTTGCGGCAGGCATTCGACCTGGTGCGGCCCGGTGGCACGATTATTCAGATCGGCACGTTGGGCACAGAGGATATTCCATTGCCGGCGAATCTGCTGATGAACCGCGAAATCAATTTTATCGGCTCCATGCGTTACGGCGATGTTTTTGACGAGGCAATCCGATTGATTGCCTCAAACCGAATTGATTTACGCCCACTGATCACCCACATATTTCCACTTGCTAAAGCCGGTGAGGCGTTGCGGCTGGCTGGCGATAAGAACCAAGCATTGAAGGTGCAGTTGGAAATCGGGAAGAATGACCGCCTATGAATCTAACCCACATTGACGTGGCGGTGATTGCCTTCTACCTGATTGGCATCACGGCGTTTGGAATCTGGGTGGGGTATCGGCGACGAGCCACTTCGGATCAGTATTTTTTGGCGAACCGGTCTCTGGGATGGTTCACGGTGGGAGCGGCGGTGTTCACCTCGAACATCTCGACGATTCATCTGGTGGGATTGGCGGCGGGTGGAGCGAAGGACGGATTGGTGATTGGCAACTTCGAGTGGATGGCCTGTTTTTTGTTGGTAGTGCTGGCGCTGTTGTTTGTGCCGTTCTATCTCAGTTCAAAGGTTCACACGCTGCCAGAGTTCATGGAGCGGCGGTATTGTCAGGAGGCGCGGACGTTTCTGGTGGTGATCGCCTTGTTGAGCGCGCTGCTGATTGACATCGGCATCAGTTTGTATGCGGGGGCGGAGCTGTTTAAGAGTTTTCTGGGCGTGCCGATGGTGGTGACAATTGTGGTGCTGTCGCTGTTCACGGTGGCTTACACGGCGTTGGGCGGATTGAAGGCGGTGGTGATGACCGAAAATATCCAGGTTTGGATGTTATTGGGCGGGGCGACGCTGGTGACGTTTCTGGGCTGGCGCGCATTGGGCTTGGTGGGGGTGCATAACTGGACGGAATTCAAGGCGGCGGTGGCGCCCGGACAGTTGCACATGCTGCGGCCGATCGTGAATCAACAGGGACATCTGGGGGAATATTCATGGCTGGGGGTGCTGTTGGGTTACCCGATTCTGGGAATCTGGTATTGGTGTTTTGATCAGACACATGTGCAGCGGGTGCTGGGGGCGAAAGACAAGTCGGCCGGGCAGAATGGAGCGATTTTCGCGGGATTTTTGAAGATTCTGCCGGTGTTCCTGATGGTGCTCCCGGGAGTGATTGGCTATGTGCTCTGGCAAAAGGGGGCGATCCATTTGCAGAACCTGCCGGACACGCAGGAGCCTGACTACAACACCATGCTGCCGGCGCTGATCAATTATCTTGTGCCGGTGGGACTGAAGGGTTTGCTCGCGGCATGCATGGCGGCCGCGCTGATGAGTTGCATCGCGGCGGCTTTGAACGCGTGTGCCACGCTGGTTTCCTTTGACATTGTCAAACGGAAATGGCCGCAAACTTCCGACGCGCGGGTGGTGATGGTGGGGCGGCTTTGCACGGGCGGGATCATGGTGCTGGCGATGCTGTGGTCCACCCAGGGAGGCCAGTTTGGAACGATTTTTGAGGCGATCAACAAGATCCCGATGATTTTCGCGCCGGCGGTGACGACGGTGTTTGTCTTTGGAGTTTTGTGGAAACGGGGAACCCAGCAGGCGGCACTCGGCACGCTGTATTTCGGGACGATTATTGGCGTGCTGTATTTTGTGTTGGACATGCCGGTGGTGGGGCGGCTGCTGCTGGGAGCGGGGCGGCTGCACGATGGATTTGGTGGACTGATCACCGATCCGGCACAGGGGCTGGGTCTGCCGTTCATGTTGGTGGGGGCATTGATTGCCATTTTGTGTGCTGCGGTTTACGTGACGGTCAGCCTGCTGACTCCGGCGATGAATGACGAGCAGGTGAGGCAGGTGTGCTGGGATCATCCGCTGGCGTTTTTGCGGGGCCGGCTGTCCGGGATCGGCGATCCCCGGATCATGGCCGTGCTGCTGATCGCGGTGGTGGCGGTGCTTTACTACCTGTTGAGATGAATTTATGAAATACAATCTACTCGGCAAAACCGGTTTGAATGTTTCCAGTTTGAGTTTTGGGGCGTCCTCATTGGGCGGGGTTTTTCATGCCGTGCAGAAGGCAGATGCGATTCGGGCCGTGCATGTCGCTTTGGATTGCGGCATCAACTATTTCGACGTGGCACCCGCCTATGGCGGAACCCGGTCTGAGACAGTCTTGGGCGAGGCGCTCAAAGACATTCCGCGTGATAAATATTTCCTTTCCACCAAGGTGGGAAAATACACGAGTTCCGGGAATTACGGAGACGATACGCTCGACTACTCGGCCGCCCGCATTCGGGCTTCTCTGGACGAAAGTTCCCGCCGGCTGGGCACGGATCATTTCGACATCATCCATCTGCATGACTTTGAATATCAGAATCGCCGTTACACTGAATGGGCGTTGGACGAAGGCCTCGCCACGCTACACACATTGAAAAAGGAAGGCCGGATTGGTGCCGTGAGTTGCGGCATCTATCCGATGGACCTTTGGGAACGCATCTTCCAGGACTATGAAATTGACGTGGCTTTGATACATAATCATTACTGTCTCAACGACACTCGGTTGCTTGAATTGCTTCCTCTCGCGCAAAAGAAGAACATCGGCATCATCAACGGCTCCCCGTTCGCCAGCAGTTTGCTGACTGAACGAGGGCCCGCCGAATGGCATCCCGCCTCGACTGAGGATCGCATGTTGTTCAGGGCGACCGCCGAATTTTGCCGCGCTCAAGGCACAAATATCAGCAAACTGGCGTTACAGTTTGCGAGCCGGCATCCGGACATTCCAACCACCTTGTTCAGTTCCGCCAGCGCGGTGTCGGTCAAACGTAACTTCCAATGGAGCGAAGAGAAAATGGATGACTCGCTTTTGGCAAAGGTCATGGAACTTTTATCGCCGGTCTTCAACAAGCAATGGGATTACTCAGGGGACGAACATTCTGGAGTGTCACGCACGGCCGGGGGTGTTTCCAAGCATCCCGGCCATGAATCGCTTGAAAGAATTCCGGTCGGCTGAAATCATGTTTAATTCCTTCAATGGGTCGCACCGATTTTGTTATGATCGTGACTCAATTTTTATTTTCCACAAGATGTGAACCGAAAGCATGAATATTCGTAAAAGTTGCCCCTTCAAAAATTCGATTCTAATTTTTGGGCTGCTGCTGGTGGCTATTCCTTCCGTCCGGGCTTTGAATCTGCACGTGAGTCCGGATGGCAACGATGCGTGGAGCGGACGGCTGGCTCATCCCAATTCCAAACGCACCGACGGGCCGCTGGCGACGCTCATGGGGGCGCGCAACGCGATTCGTGTGCTTAAAGCGCACGGACCACGAAATGAACCGATCCGGATTCTGGTGGCGGACGGAGAATATGACTTCACCCAGCCGCTGGAACTGGAGCCGCAAGACTCCGGCACCGCGCAGGCGCCGATAGTCTATGAAGCCGCCCGCGACGCTCATCCGGTGTTCAGCGGCGGTCGCGTCATTAACGGCTGGCACTCGGGCACGAATGGCATCTGGGAAACTCATCTGCCCGTAGTCGCCGCCCGACGTTGGTATTTTGAGCAACTGTGGGTAAATGGGCGGCGCGCCATCCGTGCGCGAACACCGAATTACTTCTGGTTTTATCTGGCCGATGTTACCGAAGACGCGGCGGTGGGCGGAAAGGGTCACCCGGTGGAGCGCACCGCCTGGTTGCGGCCGGATGACTTCAAATGGGTCGCCGGTCTCACGCCGGCGGAGCTTTGCGACGTCAACTTGGTGGTCTATCACAACTGGGACGTGACTCGCCGCTTTGTGAATCGCCTGAACGAAAGCGACCACTCCCTCGTCACCATTGGCGAGCCGATGGAGTCATGGAATCCCTGGAAAAAGGACTCTCCGTTCATTCTTGAGAATGCGCTTCGATTTCTCGACGCACCGGGCGAGTGGTTCCTCAGCCGTGATGGCACGCTCTACTACAAGCCGTTGCCGGGCGAAGATATGACCCGGGCGAATGTCGTTGCCCCGGTGGCCGACAAGTTCATCGTCATCAATGGCGATCCTGCGGCGGGCCAATATGTCCAGCATGTTACGTTCAAGGGCTTGAGTTTTGAGCACGGCCAATGGCTCACTCCGCCCGGCGGCTTTGAGCCGGCCCAGGCCGCCGCTTCCATTGACGCCGTGGTGATGGCGGATGGAGCCAGGCAGGTGACCTTTGAGGACTGCCAGTTTCGCCATTTTGGAACCTACGGTTTTTGGTTTCGCCGGGGCTGTCGAGACGATGTGATCCGGCATTGTGATATCGAAGATTTCGGCGCCGGTGGCGTGCGCATCGGGGAAATGCAACTGCCGTCCGCGCCCGCGTTCGAGACCAGCCATGTCACCGTGGACAACAATATCATTCGGCACGGAGGAACGATTTTCCCCTGTGCCGTGGGCGTGTGGATCGGGTTTAGTCCGGATAATCAAATCACACACAACGAAATTGCCGATTTATTTTACAGCGGCATCAGTGTGGGGTGGCGCTGGGGTTACGGCGAAAGCAATTGCACGAATAATTATATCTCTTTCAATCACGTTCATCACCTTGGCCAGGGACTGCTCAGTGACATGGGCGGTATTTACACGCTCGGCCCTTCTGCGGGAACGGTCGTCAACGGCAATGTGTTCGATGACATTTACTCTTATTCATACGGTGGCTGGGGGCTTTACACGGATGAAGGGAGTTCGGACATCTTGTTTGAAAACAATCTGGTTTACGACACCAAGACCGGTAGCTTCCATCAGCACTATGGCCGTGACAATGTGCTGCGAAACAACATCCTTGCGGACAGCCGCCAATGGCAATTGCAAGTTACGCGCGTGGAAAGCCACCTGTCCTTCACACTGGAAAATAACATCACTTATTGGACGAATGACAGCCCGACGCTGGCAGGACCGTGGATGGCAAACCGCCAGTTGACCCGCGGCAACTGCTACTGGAATGCGGGCGGCTTCCCGGTGACGTTCGCCGGACGGTCATTGGCGGAATGGCAGCACACCCCCATCAATCCTCCGACCGGCACCAACGGGGAAACCGGACCTCCGTCCTGGGTCGGCCAGGGTCGTGAACAAGGCAGTCGGATTGTGGATCCATTGTTTGTGAATGCCGCCAAACGGGACTTTAGGCTTGAGCCAAATTCCCCGGTTCTGAAACTGGGATTCAAACCGTTTGACTACACTCAGGCCGGGGTTTATGGCGAGCCCAGTTGGATTCGTGAAGCGAACCGAATCACTTATCCGCCGCCTAAAACGCCGCCGGCCCCGACACCTATTCCATTTGCGGCGGGCTTCGAACAAGATGCAGTTGGTGCCTTGCCGCGCGGTTTCGAGGTGAGCACGACTGGCCACGATGATTCCATCCGAGTGACCGATGAAACGGCGGCAACCGGTCGGCACAGCCTGAAATTTACGGACGCTCCCGGCCTCCCGCAGGTGTGGATGCCTGAGCTGCGTTTCCAAACGGATTATCGATCCGGTCGGCCGCAGAACTCCTTTGATCTGCGACTGGAACCGGGGGCGGAAGTGAATTTTGCGTGGCGCGATTATTCCCGCGAACCATTATACCAAACCGGACCGCACTTCACCGTGCATGACGGTCAATTGGAGGTGGACGGCAAAAAGCTTGCCGGGCTGCCGTTCGGCCAGTGGCTGCACTTCGTGGTCAGCGCCAGCCTCGGCGCGGATCGAACCAGTCGGTGGACCTTGCGAGTCAACGTGCCAGGCCGGACAGCTCTTGAATGGACAAATCTCCCCGTGGGAAGCTCTCAATTCAAAACCCTGACTTGGATCGCCTTCGATAGCGTGGCGGACAAGCGAATTCTGTTTTATCTGGACAACTTCAAGCTGGATGACCGGAATGAATAAACTGAGGGTTGAAATCCATCTTTGGGACCTGTGGGCGACCACCAATAAATGAGCCAACACGTGCCTCAGGGCCAGTCGCTGTCGGAAACCGACTTATAGCCCAAGAGCGTTTGCTCCGGTATGTCAACGAATTCGCATTTCGCTGGAATACGCGGCATGACACCGACGGCCTGCGATTAAATATCTTCGCCCGCTGGGCCGAAGGTAAAGGATTAACTTATCGTAAGGTCGCCCCACCTTTATGCGTTTGTTAAGTATGCAAGCCCGGCATTTCTGTATGGAACAATTGTTCCATATAAAACTGCTGTTAGTTCTGTCATCATACACTCGTAACCCAAGATCAACCAACCAAAAACCCACTTTTGTGCCACGGCTGAAGAGTTTGTCAAACTTGTTAGGTCGGGTTCATTTGGATTAAGGTTGTAATGCTACAATACGTTTAGCTAATTGGTCTCCAAAAAAACAACAAAACAACAAAACAACAAAAATGAAAAAAGCAACTTCATTACTATTAGCAACGACGGTCTGCATACTGTCGCTCGGTGCGGCACATTCAGTAAAGGCGGGAGACATTCCAATCAATAACAACACCATGGTCTTTTCGGAATGGGATAATGGCGTCCCAGGTATGAACTATAGTCAAAATTATCAGGGCAATTACGCGGTTAACTGGAATTTTACAGGGGGTAATAACAATGGCGGCGATTTCACGATTGGTGCTGGTTGGAATGCTGGAATTAACGGTGTGCCGCCTACATTCCCCTGGATTTCGATTGGCTACAACGCCGGTCAATGTGAAATACATGGCTTTGGACAGTTTGGGGCCTACGGATGGTTTGTAGCTCAAGGGTCGGTATGGACCGACACAGAATTCTACATTACCGACATGTGTGATCATAGTCCGCTTGGTAATCCCACTCGCGGCACATGGCTCGGCACGGTTTATGCCGATGGAGATACTTACGACGTTTATCATTCCTATCCTGTTTACAATGCCGATGGCACTCAAAAGTATGGTATCAATGGTCATCCTCTGGAGCAGTGGGTCGATGTTCGGCGACACAACCAAAGCACGGGAGTCAACAATACCATCTCTACTTGGATACACTTTAGTAATTGGCAAAGCTTGGGGTGGAACATGGGACAATATTATAGTATGGAAGTGGGGACTGAAGGCGGGTTCGGTGGCTATGGTCAGGTGAATGCAACGGCGTGGTGGAATCATTGAGATAACGCTTATACATTATTAACTGGAGAAAAAATCCTCGCGGGCATTCTCCCCGCGAGGATTTCCGTAATCAGACCAGCCTCTTCATGAAGAGTAGCGGGTTTTTCCGCTGTAGTGTAATCAATGATCAACGTCACGAAACCATCCCGCACCAGACGTGTGGTGTATTCCATGGGAGAT
>JAJXXI010000576.1:7044-7413 GCA_021781185.1 bacterium | reverse complement strand
CTTTGATGGCCCAGAATCCTGCCGGCAAACTCTGGGTGGACAGCGGCGGGAAACTGGCGGCGCTGAACAACAGCGAACTGGTTGCCTTGCGGGTGAACAGTGCCCCGGGTTCCGAGGCGGTCAGTGGCTACATTCAGGGGATTTGCGCCAGTCATGATGGCGGCTTGTGGATCATCAGCGACGGGCGGGTCAGGAAGTGGCGCGCCCAGGACTGGGCCGAAGACCGGGGCACAAATCCCTGCGGCTCGACGATCACGGCGATGCTTGAAACCGCTTCCGGCTGCCTCGCCATGGGCACGGTCAGCAGCGGGATTTATCTGCTTTTTCCCGACCGGCAAGTTCTTCATTTCGACCAGGCCAATGGTTTTC
>JAJXXI010000576.1:0-7034 GCA_021781185.1 bacterium | reverse complement strand
GATTCGCTGCCTGTGCGAGGACCGCGAGGGCACGCTGTGGGCGGGTGCTGGCAGCGCCGGTTTGGTGGCGTTGCGCCCGGGCAAAGTCGGCACGCTGGATCCGCCGGATCACTGGCAGGGGCGCGTGGCGCTTTCCCCCACCGTCACGCGTGACGGTGCGATCTGGGTCGGCACGGAGGGTGGCGGTCTTTACCGTTTTTTCAATGGTGCCTGGCGGCACTTTGGGGAAAGCTCCGGGCTTGCCAGCCTGTTTGTCTGGTGCGTTTCTGAAGACCAGCAAAACCGGGTCTGGGCGGGCACCTGGGGTGGCGGCATGTTCATGTTGCAAGGTGATCATTTCATTGTCCCGCCCGGTCTGAAAAACATCAACGTCCCCATGCCGGCATTGATGCAAGCGCCCGATGGCGTCACTTGGATTGGCACTTTGAGCGGCTTGATCCGTTATGACAAAGGTGCGGTGACATGGTATGGCGAAAAACAGGGGCTGAAAGCGCCGGACGTGCGGGCCATCGTGGAAGATAACGCCGGGGCCGTCTGGTTCGGAATGCTCGGCGGCGGCCTGGGCCGTCTGCAAAACGGTGAACTGAAACAATTTCTCAAAAGCGACGGCCTTTCCAGCGATGATGTCCAGTGCCTGCATCTGGATGCCGACGGCACCCTGTGGATTGGCACCTACGGCAGCGGCCTGAGCCGGTTTAAGAACGGGCATTTCGCCAAAATCACCACGGACCAGGGGCTGCCCAACAATTTCATCTGCGCCATTGAGGAGGATGACCATGGCAATTTCTGGGTGAGTTCCCACGGCGGCGTTTTTCGCGTTTCGCGCAATGCGCTCAATGACTGCGCGGATGGCCGCGTCCAGACGCTGCATTGTCTGTCCTATGGCAAGGGCGATGGCATGTTGTCGCTGACCTGTTCCGGCGGCCTCCAACCGGCGGCCTGCAAAACGGCGGACGGACACATCTGGTTTCCCACCAGCCGGGGCCTGGTGAGCGTGAATCCCAATGACACCAAGGTCAACCATCAGCCGCCGCCGGTGGTCATCGAGGAAATCACCGCCAATGGCCATGTGCTGGCCGCTTATCCGCACGACCATGAGCTGCTGCGCATCCCCGCCGGCCTGCAACGATACGAGATCCATTACACCGGTCTGAGTTTTGTGGCGCCCGAAAGAATGCAGTTTCAATACCGGCTGGAAGGCTGGGAAAACGAGTGGCTGGACGAGGGTGACAAACGGGTGGCTGAATACAGTTATATCCCGCCGGGGCGTTACACATTTCACGTCCGGGCCTGCAACAGCGACGGAGTTTGGAACGAAACGGGCGCGTCTCTCAGCTTCATCGTGCTGCCGCATTTCTGGCAGACGTGGTGGTTTCACACGCTGGTCGGATTGGCGGCGGCGGCCCTGATTGCCGGCAGCGTGCTGTTCATCGCCCGCCGCCGCATGCGCACCAAGCTGGAGCGCATTGAGCGACAGCAGGCGCTGGAACGGGAACGCACGCGCATTGCCAAGGACATTCATGACCATCTGGGGGCCAACCTCACGCGCATCTCCCTCCTCAGCCAGGCCGCCCATGGAGAGCTGGAAAACCCCGTCCGCGCCGCCACCCAGCTTGATCGCATCTACGACACTTCAAGGGAATTGACCCGTTCGATGGATGAAATTGTCTGGGCGGTCAACCCGCAGCACGACACGCTGGACAGCCTGGCCAGCTACCTCGGCAATTTTGCCCAGGAATATCTGGTGTCCCTCAACATCCGGTGCCGCCTCGACATGCCGCTGCACCTGCCGCACTGGCCGATCTCCGCCGAGATGCGCCACAATGTTTTCCTCGCCTTCAAAGAGGCACTGCACAATGTGGTCAAACATTCCGGCGCCACCGAGGTGATTGTTTTTCTGGAGACCGACGCGCGCGGCTTCAAACTGACGTTGAACGACAACGGAAACGGGTTTGACCCCGCCGCCATCCAGCCGCAGCCGGGGCACGGGAACGGCTTGAAAAACATGCGGCAGCGGCTGGAGAAAATGGGCGGACAGTGTGAAATCCAAAGCGCACCCACGGCAGGCACCAGGGTTGAATTCTCGGTTTCCATTCCGCTTTCAGCGCGTCCGGCTGATTCATGATTCGTTCAAGTGTCATCAATAGACGGGACACGACTTTGCCGCCACATCGGCTACAATATGACCAAGACTAAAAAAACTGTGAGCATTGCAGTTGCCATCGTGGAAGACGACGTGCCGGCGCGGGAAATCCTCGCCGGCTGGATTCGTGACACGGCGGGCTTCCGTCTGGCCGGTGAATACAATGACGCGGAGTCAGCCATCGCCAAGTTGCCGCAGGAAAAACCTTCGGTGGTGCTGTTCGACATCAACCTGCCCGGCATGAACGGCATCGAATGCGTGCGCAGATTGAAGCCGCGGCTGCCCGAAACCCAGTTCCTCATGGTCACGGTTTATGAGGATGCCAACCACATTTTCAACGCGTTGTCCGCCGGTGCCTCCGGTTATTTGCTGAAACAAATGCGCCGCAATGAACTCATGGATGCATTGAAAGACGTGCATGCCGGCGGTTCGCCCATGAGCAGCCAGATCGCCCGCAAGGTCGTCCAGTCCTTCCGCCGGAACGAAACCGAAAACAACGGCGAAACCGTGGAACTTTCAGGACGCGAGCGGGAAGTTCTCGAACTGCTTGCCCGGGGCTATCTCTACAAGGAAATCGCCGAGATGCTCAAGATCAGCGTGCAGACGGTGAACACCTACATCCGCCGCATTTACGAAAAACTGCACGTCCGCTCGCGCGCCCAGGCCGTGGCCAAATACGCGAACCTGCCGATGGGCGCAACGCATTGAGCCGTTCGGCCGCCGGTTTTGAATTCAAAATTCCGCACCGGAAGCACCCGGCTCAATCTCTCCAGGCAGGTGATAACGCGGGATCAAAATGAAGCGCGGCGGTTCGCTGTTGCCATCCTGATTTCGTTTCAATTTGGCGCGCAAAACACTGCGCTTGTTCCCGCGCCGCGTGATTTCCCGGCGAATTGATTTTCCGACCACGAAACCCTGGGGACTGAGGCGAAGCCCGGCGGCGCGGAGATTGATTCCATCACCGGCGGCTGGCCTTGGGACCAGGGCGTAAAAATGGCTGGGCGGACGTCATGAATCCCACGCTGGACCGGTTGATAAAGCAAACGGCATCGCCTGGGATTTTTCGCCATGGCATGTCCTCAAAATTCGCTACGGGTTTTTGACTCGTCAATCATTTCACAGCCCAACAAACTGCCATTAATCCATGAAACTCCGCCTGCGCGAAAAAATCGGCTACGGGTTTGGCGACGCCGCCTCGTCCATGTTCTGGAAATTGTTCTCGATGTATCTGATGTTCTTTTACACGGACATCTTCGGCATCTCGGCGGCGGCGGTGGGCACCATGTTTCTGATCACGCGCATCTGGGACGCGGCCTTTGATCCGTTTGTCGGCGTGCTGGGCGACCGCACGGAAACCCGCTGGGGCAAGTTTCGTCCCTATCTGCTGTGGATTTCCATCCCGTTCGCCATCATCGGCGTGCTGACTTTCACCACGCCCGCCATGAGCGCGGAGGGGAAACTGGTTTACGCCTACGTCACCTATTCTTTGATGATGATGATTTATTCCCTCATCAACGTGCCCTACGCCTCGTTGTTGGGCGTGATGACGGCGGATGGCAAGGAGCGCACCACGCTGGCAACGTTCCGCTTCATCTTTGCTTTCGCCGGCAGCCTGGTGGTGCTGGCGGCCGCAGAGCCGCTGTCGGGCATGTTCAGCCGGATGGGCGGAACCGCCCCTGATTTGCAGCGCGGCTGGCAGATGACCGCCGCCGTCTTCGCCGTGCTGGCGATGATCCTGTTCTGGCTGACCTTTGCGTGGACCCGCGAGCGCATCAAGCCGGTCACGGAAAAGACCTCGCTGAAACATGACCTGGCCGACCTCTGGAAAAACAAGCCGTGGTTCATTCTGCTGGGCGCGGGCATTGCGACGATTTTCTTCAACTCCATCCGCGATGGCGCGGCGATTTACTACTTTAAATATTATCTCCACACCGAGGCCGTCTTTTCGCTGCCCTCGCTCAAGTTCACCATGGGCTGGAGCAGTCTGTATTTCGTGCTGGGGCAGGCGGCGAACATTCTCGGCGTCATCCTGGCCAAGCCGGTTTCCGACCGGATCGGCAAGAAGAACACCTTTTTTGTGGCGATGTTGTCCGCCAGCGTCTTCAGTTTCCTGGTCTATGGGCTTTCGCCCGAATCCGTGATGCTGGTGCTGGTGCTGCAATGTTTCATCAGCGTGAGCGCCGGCTTCGTGTTCCCGCTGCTGTGGTCCATGTATGCGGACACGGCGGATTACTCGGAATGGAAAACCGGCCGGCGTGCCACCGGGCTGGTGTTCTCCGCCTCCTCAATGTCGCAAAAATTCGGCTGGACGCTGGGCGGCGCGTTTGCCGGCTGGCTGCTGGCCTACTACGGTTTCCACGCCAACATCGTGCAAAACGGCAACACCCAGAACGGCATTCGCATGATGGTGAGCGTCTATCCCGCCATCGGCGCCTTGGTTTCCGGTTCGTTCATGCTGATCTATCCGTTGAAGGAGGGCTTCCTGAGCAACATTGAAAGTGAACTGGCCGCCCGCCGCGTGGCCCGTGAAAAAGCCGATTCCCCCGCGCCTTGACCCGTCATTTCTGCACCATGAAATCCCTCTTGTTCCCCGTTTTGCTGCTCGCCGGCACGGTGATCGCCGGCATCGCCGGTGCGGCAGACATCCCCTTGACCCGCTACATTACCGCACGCGACGGCAAACTCTACGATGGCGACAAGGAATTCCGCTTCCTCTCCTTTGACATTCCGAATCTGTTGATGATCGAGGACAACGTGCCGTTCACGGAAGAAAATCCGTGGCGGCTGCCGGATCAATTTGAGATCAACGACGCGCTGCAAACGGTGCATGAACTCGGCGGCACGGTCGCGCGCACCTACGTCATCACCGTGGTGCGAACCAACGACCTGCCCGGAACGCCACGCCACGTCCTCGGGCCGGGGAAATTCAACGAGACTGCGTTCCGCGCCATGGACCAGGTGCTCGCCTCCGCCAACCGCATCGGCGTCCGGCTGATCATTCCCCTGGTGGACAACTGGAGCTGGCAGGGCGGCCGCGCCGAATACGCCGGCTTTCGCGGCAAAACCAAGGATGCGTTCTGGACCGATCCGCAGCTCATCGCCGACTTTGAAAAGACGATTCATTTTATCCTGACGCGCACGAACACCATCACCGGCGTGCGTTATGCGGATGACAAATCCATTCTCTGCTGGGAAACCGGAAACGAGTTGTATTCGCCGCCCGCGTGGACGCGTGAAATTGCGCGCTACATCAAAAGCCTTGATGCAAATCATCTCGTGATGGACGGCTTCAATGCCGTCACGCTGCGCCCGGAATCACTGGAAATGAACGATGTGGACATCGTCACGACACACCATTACCCCGGGAACCAGAAATCGTTCGCTGAACTTATTCGCGCCAACGCCGCCATGGCCAGGGGCAAAAAACCCTACATCGTCGGCGAGTTTGGTTTTGTGACCACGCCAAAGATGGCGCAGACAATGCAGGCGATCAGGGACAGCGGTTGCTCCGGCGGCCTGCTCTGGAGCCTGCGTTTCCGCGATCGCGATGGCGGCTTTTACTGGCACAGCGAACCCGGACTGGGTGGCAATCTTTACAAGGCCTTCCATTGGCCGGCCTCCGCCATCGGCAACGACTACGACGAAATTGCGCTCATGGCCTTGGTTCGCTCGAACGCGTTCGCCATTCGCGGCCTGACCGCGCCACCGGTTCCCATTCCCGCGCCGCCGACACTGTTGCCCATTGCCGACGCGTCCGCGATTTCATGGCAGGGTTCCGTCGGCGCGAGCGGCTATCAGGTGGAACGCGCCGCGAACCGCGCCGGCGGCTGGCAAGCCATTGCGACCAATGTGGACGAGGCGATGACGCAATACCGACCGCAGTTCGCCGATGAAAACGTCCCGCGCGGGGAATGGTTTTACCGCGTGCGCGCCACCAACGCTTCCGGCCTCTCTCAACCGTCAAACATCAGCGGGCCGGTGACCGTGCAGGCCGACACGCTCGTGGACGAACTGGCGGATTTCTCGAAGGTGCAGACCCGGACCGGTGCTTGGAAAATTGCGTCCCATGACTGCCGGTCGGCCAAGGAAGACGCCTGTCGCGCCGCCGGGGTGGCGGGCGACGCATTGGTTTATCGGTTGCCAGACAATGTATTGAGCTTCCGCGTGTTCGCCTTTTATCCCACGGAAGAAAGCGACCTCAAATTTTCGCTCTCCCGCGACGGCCAGAACTTTCACGACGTGACTGCGAAGAAGGCCGTTTATTTTCACGGTGCCGGCGAATATGGCTATTGGAAGCCGGTGATGTTCCACGCGAAAGGACTTCGCGGCGGAAAGTATTTGAAAATTCAACTCGCCGGCGAGACGCAGATCAGCCGCGTGGAAATTTCGCATCAGGCATCACCGCGATGAACCCGCCCGCCGAATTGGAAACCTTTTTCGCCGAGGTCCGCGACCATCTCTTCGGCCACATTCTGCCGTTCTGGTGCGGCCCGGCGGTGGACCGCCAAAACGGCGGCTGGATGGCCTGGCTTTCGAACGACCTGACGCCTGACCGCACCCAACCCAAGGGACTCATTGTTCACAGTCGTATTTTGTGGGCGTTTTCCGCCGCGCACCAGGTGCATCCCGAGCCGGGCTATATCGAAATGGCCGAACGCGCGTTTGACTACGTGATGAATCAGTTTTGGGACGCGCGGCACGGCGGGGCGTTTTGGCGGCTCGATGACCGTGGGCAGGTCATGGACGACGCGAAGAAAATTTACGGCCAGGCATTTTACATCTACGCGCTGGCGGAATTTCATCGCGCCATTGGCAGCGAGGCGGCGCTGGCCCGGGCGCGGGAAGTGTTCGAACTCATCGAGCGGCACGCCCACGATGCCAGGTTTGGCGG
>JAJXXI010000757.1 GCA_021781185.1 bacterium | reverse complement strand
CGCCGGGCGGCATTTTTCAGGCATGGCATTATCGCCAAAATTGGCGGCAGATTTTTCATTCCAAATCTCGGGCAGCCGCGTAAGCTCAGGAAAATGAATCCCCGATTTGCCAGCTTGTTGCTTGCCATTGTCTTGGCGGTTCCAGTGACAACCATTTCCCTGCACGCCGAAATCGTTTCGGCCACGATCCCGACGCCATCGCCCGCCCAAACCGGCTATTTCAAACTGGGCACAACCCTGAACCCCGGCGGGCACGAAATTTCCGTGAACAGTCGCAGCCTGCTGCTGGACGGGAAGCCGTGGTTTCCGGTCATGGGTGAGTTTCATTATGCGCGAGTTCCACAAGCGGAGTGGCGGACGGAACTGTTAAAAATGAAGGCGGGCGGCATTGACATCGTTTCCACCTACGTTTTCTGGATTCACCACGAGGAGGTTGAAGGCCAGTGGGACTGGGGCGGGCGGCGCGATTTGAAGGCGTTTCTGCAAATGTGCAACGCGGTCGGGTTGAAAGTTCTGGTCCGCTGCGGCCCGTGGTGCCACGGCGAGGTCCGCAATGGCGGCTTTCCCGACTGGGTGGTGGCGCACAAGGATTGGAAGCTGCGTTCCACGGACGCCCGTTTCCTCGCCGCCGTAAAAATCCTCTATGCGCAAATTGCAGCGCAGATGCGCGGCGAACTCTGGAAGGACGGCGGTCCGGTGATCGGCATCCAGGTGGACAATGAGTATGGCGGCTCGCCGAATTATCTGATGGCGCTTAAACGGATGGCCATTGAGGCGGGCATTGACGTGCCGCTTTACACCAAGACCGGCTGGCCGGCCATGCGCACCCCCGTGCCGCTCGGCGAGTTGCTGCCGTTCTTTGGCGCGTATGCGGACGGTTTTTGGGACCGCACCCTGCGCCCGATGAACGGCAATAGTTGGGAGAATTTCACCTTCAAATACACCCGCACCGACACCGGCGTGGGCAATGACACGCTGGGCAACCGCAAGGCAGGCGACACCGCCGGCACGGATAAATATCCCTATCTCACCTGCGAAATCGGCGGCGGCATGGAAACCTCCTACCATCGCCGCATGAACTATGATCCGCGCGATGTTGAGGCCGTCGCGCTTTGCCAGCTCGGCAGCGGCAGTTCGCTGATGGGTTATTACATGTATCACGGCGGACAAAATCCCGAGGGCAAACTGTCCACGCTTCAGGAATCCCAGGCCACCGGCTACCCAAACGATCTGCCGGTGAAAAATTATGATTTCAACGCGCCGATTGGCGAATACGGCCAGATCAATCCTCAATACTATTGGCTGCGGCGGCTGCACCTGTTTCTGCATGACTTTGGCGCCGCGCTTACGCAAATGCCGTTGACGATGCCAGCAGTGGTTCCAACCAACAAGAACGACCTCGCCACCCTGCGCTGGTCGGTGCGGTCCGACGGCCAAAGCGGCTTTGTGTTCGTGAACAATTACCAGCGCCTGCAGCCGATGCCCGCGAAAAAGGACGTTCAATTCAAACTCCATCTGCCGGGCGGCGAACTGGTTTTCCCGACGAAACCGGTGACGATTCCGGCCGACGAATTTTTCTTCTGGCCCTTTGATCTCAATCTCGGCGGTGCGAAGTTAACTTACGCAACCGCCCAGCCGATTTGCAAAACGGACGAGGGAGGAGCTCATACTATTTACTTCGCCGCCACGCCGGGCGTGCCTGCGGAATTTGTATTTGATCCGCAGACGCTGGCGGATTCGTCTGCCACGCAGGCCGTCTTCAACCACGTCAAACCGAGCCGCAAACCGGTGATCTCGGTGAAAACCAAATCTGGCGCGAGGATCAAAATCGTCCTGCTGAACGAGGCCGATTCATTGGCTTTGCAGAAGGTGGATGCCCGCCACGTGGTCTTTGAATCCAAACAAAAAACCTCTACGCTCAAAGTGAAAACGGTATCACTGAAGCCCGCCGGACCGGCGCGGAAGATTCCCTTTAGCACCGGCAAATCGCACATCGCCCTCGCTCCCACGGACGCGGATTTCACAAATGCTGCGGTCTGGCAAATCACCCTGCCCGCGAAAGTTGATTTGAAATCCAACCCGCTGCTCCGCATCCGCTACGTCGGCGACGTGGCGCGGCTGACCCTGAACGGCAAATTGATTGATGATAATTTTTACAGCGGCCGGGTGTTTGATCTGGGCCTGAACCGTTACGCCCCGGAAATTTTGACGGGCGACCTGCGGCTCGAAATTTTGCCACTGCGCCGCGATGCCCCGATTTATCTGGAACCGGCGGCGCGACCGGATTTCGGCACGAACGCCAGTTTGGTGAGGCTTGAATCCACGGAAATCGTCATTCAACATTGAAATATACGCAATACACTCACGTAAAATCCACGTCTGCCTGCGAGGACGTTTCCGCCACACCTTTTACCCATGATCCAACGACCAGCATGAAAATAATTCTGACCAGCATGATCACGGCGGCGGCCTTTGCCGCCGCCGCTTTCTCGCCAGCCACCACGATCTGGCTTGATCAGCCGGCCACGGTTTTTACCGAATCCACCCCGCTCGGCAACGGCCGGCTCGGGGCGATGGATTTTGGCGGCATCGAGAACGAGCGCATTGTCTTGAACGAAGATTCCCTTTGGTCGGGCTCGGTGCAAAACGCCGATCGCACCAATGCGGCGGCCGTTTTACCGGAAATCCGCAAGCTTCTGCTCGCCGGCAAGAATCACGAGGCGGAGTTGCTGGTCAACCGCCACTTCACCTGTGCGGGCGCGGGTTCCGGCCGTGGGCGCGGTGCCAATCTGCCCTACGGTTCGTATGAGGTGCTCGGGGATCTGCGCTTGAAATGTTTTTATACCGGCACGAACGCGGCCACGAATTATCGGCGCGAGCTGGATTTGACCACCGCCACCGGAACGACGGAGTTTTCCCGCGACGGAGTAAAGTTCACCCGGGAACTGTTCGTGAGCGCGCCGGATCAAGCCGTCGTCCTCCGGCTCACGGCGGACAAGCCGGGGCAAATCACATTCGACGCCAGGCTGGATCGCCCGGAACGGTTCAAGACCGAGGCAACCGCCCCGGATGAACTGCTGATGACCGGGGCCATGACCAACGGCGCAGGCGGTGACGGCGTAAAATATGCTGCCCGTCTGCGGGTTTTGAATCAGGGCGGCACGATTTCGGCGGCGGACGGAGGCATTTCCGTCAAAGGCGCGGATGAAGTGTTGCTGCTCGTCACGGCAGCCACGGATTACGAGCGCTTCGCCAAAATCAGCGGACGCGACGTGGCAGCGGCGGCAGCCAAAGATTTGAACCGGACCGCCGCGAAAAGTTTTGCCCGGCTCCGGGCCGCCCACCTCGCGGATTACCAGGGATTCTTCAACCGGATGAAACTGGAGTTAAACACGCCGGATTCGAGCATTTCGTGCCGGCCCACACCGGATCGGATTGCGGCGCAAAACCTGGCTGCGGACCCATCGCTCGCGGTGTTGTATTTCAATTTCGGCCGCTACCTGCTGATTTCCTCGTCGCGGCCGGGCGGCATGCCGGCCAATCTGCAGGGGCTTTGGGCGGACACGGTTTCACCGCCGTGGAGCGCGGACTACCATTTAAACATCAACCTGGAAATGATCTACTGGCCGGCGGATGTCTGCAATCTCGGCGAACTGAACGAACCGCTGATTGCCTACATTGAATCGCTGCAAGCTTCCGGCGCGAAGACAGCGAAGGCCTACTACAACGCGCATGGCTGGGTGACGCATGTCCTCGCCAACGCCTGGGATTTCACGTCGCCCGGCGAAAGCGCGTCCTGGGGCGCGACCGCCAGCGACACCGCCTGGCTTTGCCACAATTTGTGGGAGCACTGGCGGTTCACGAACGACACCAATTATTTGAAACAGATTTACCCGGTGATGCACGGGGCGGCGGAATTTTTCTGCGACATGCTGATTGAATATCCCACGAACCACTGGCTCGTGACCGCCCCGGCCAACTCGCCGGAAAACGCCTTCATCATGGCCGACGGCAAGCCCGCGCACATCTGCCTCGGCCCGACGATGGACAACCAGTTGCTGCGCTTCCTGTTTGGCGCGTGCATCAAAGCCTCGGACGTGCTGGGGGTGGACCCTGATTTTGCCGCAGAATTAAAGGCCAAGCGCGACCGCCTGCCGCCAACGCAAATCGGCAGCGACGGCCGCGTCATGGAATGGCTGCAGGAATACAAGGAGGAAGACCCGCATCACCGGCACACTTCGCATTTGTGGGGACTTTACCCGGGCGATCAAATTTCCCCCACCGCCACACCGGCGCTCGCCGAGGCCGCGCGCAAAACCCTCATCGCCCGCGGTGACGAAAGCACCGGTTGGGCCACGGCTTTTCGCATGGGCATGTGGGCGCGACTACAGGATGGCGACCACGCCTTCAAGCTCCTGCAAAACCTCATCAAACCGGCGGCGGGCACCAGCGCCAACGGCACGCGATGGACGGGCGGCTGTTACCCGAATCTATTCGACGCGCATCCGCCGTTCCAGATTGACGGCAATTTCGGTGGCACGGCTGCCATTGCCGAATTGCTCGTGCAATCCCAAGGCGGTGAAATCCGCCTGCTCCCGGCCCTGCCCTCCGCATGGCCGGCGGGCTCCGTATCCGGCCTGCGGGCGCGCGGAGGTTACGAAGTGGGCGTCGGGTGGAAAAACGGCAGGCTGGTCTCCGCCACGATCAAAAATATCTGCGGGGATGGCCGGTGCCGGGTGGTTTACGGCAACCGGACACTTGAACTGCATCTGAAAGCCGGCGAAACCAAAACCTTGAACGCGGAAGTTCTCTGAGCGGCAGCGCGCTGCAAACCAGCAATGACTGGATGAACGGCGGAAAAGCCGGCTCGTGCTATCAGGCCACAAAATTGCGCCACCGTTTTGATTTCCGTTCAATGCTTCGTTCAAGATTTCCTGCAAAATACCGATGGTGAAATCGCAGGTTTGCTTGAAACAAGCCATGGTTTGCGGCATTGTTCCGGCCGACAAAGACGATGCCAAATCATGATTGATATCGAACCGCTTTTCGCCGGGATGAGTGACGGCCTGGCTGTCCGGGACCGCAAAAAAGACCGGCCGCAATCGGCCGCATTGACTGTCGGCAATCGTTTGCTCACGCCACGCCTGGCCGCCACGAAACCACACGAACCCCGAATCTCCGAAGTCTAACTTTTCCCCACTATCACCATGTTTACCGCTCAGGAACTTATCGGCAAAGTGAAAAACCTGCCGCCCGTCCCGCAAACCGCGCTCAAACTGGTCGGCTTGCTCGATCAACCCTCGGTCAGCAACGACGAAGTGGTGGCATTGCTCCGGTGCGACAATGTGCTCACGGCCAAACTGTTGCGCGCGTGCAACTCGCCCTATTTCGGACTCGCTGAGCCGGTTTCCTCCGTGGATCAGGCGGTGTTCATTCTTGGGCACCAGCAAATCCTGCACATCGTGCTCACGATTTCTTTTGGCAGCGCGATGGTGGTGTCACTGCCGGGCTATGCGGGCGAAGCCAACGAACTTTGGCGGCATTCCTTGATCACGGCCACGGCCGGAGAAATCATCGCCGACCAGTTTACAAATTTGAATGTCGAACCTCCCGTCGCCTTCACCGTGGGCCTATTGCATGACATTGGGAAACTGGTGTTGAACCAGGCGTTGACCCCGGATTTACAGAAGGAAATCCGCACCCGGGCGGACCGGGAAAATCTGTCGCGGTATGAAGCGGAGCTGGCCGTCTTGGGCACGAATCACGCCGAGGTTGGCGGTTGCCTGCTGCAAACGTGGCATTTGCCCGAGGCGGTGGTCGAGGCGGCTGCGCACCATCACCAGCCAGTTTTGAAGCCGCGTCCGCGCCTGTCTGCCGTGACTTTTCTGGCCGACCGGATCGCGCACCAGGCGGATTCCAAGCCGGGCCAGGCCAAGGAGGGGGGACTCGTCAGTGACGAGTTTTTGAAGGTTTTACCCGCCACTCCCGATGAAATTGCCGATCTGATCACCACCGTCCGTGAATCGTTTGAAAAGGTGGATCATTTCATGAATCTGACCTAGCCCCGGGCGAAACGGTCAGTTCAACCAAACAATTCCGCAAAAAATCGGGAGGAGAAAAATCCCCTCCCACTTTTTCCCTCCAGCCGATCCGACAGTTAAACCAAACCCTCAAGCACCTTGGGCATTTGTTCGAGTGTGCGCGAGAGCGAGGCGCGGGCGATGTTCCGCTCATGTTCATGCGAATCGGGCATCAACACTTTCCAGCCGGAAACGGTGAAGCATTCATCGCGCGTGACGGCAACCTGATTGCCGCTGAAGCCAATTTTTTCACTGCGCATCAACAGATCGGCAATCTGCACAGCGGCGACGACCTGCGGGAATTTTTCCGCCTTTTCCGGCTGATGATGGTAACGGGCGCTGTGAACCATCAGTTCGGGCAGACGATGATGCTCAAGATAGAGCGCGCCGAGTTCGGCATGGTCCACCCCGAGAATCTCATTCTCAATCAGGATGAGATCCCGGGTGCCGCCGGCGGCCTGGCGATGAATTTCCGCGAAATGATCAGGGAAGGACCAGGCCATGACAATTTTACCCACGTCATGCACCAGGCCGGCGATGTAATCTGAGTCGTCCGAATTGGCATTGAGGCTGGTGGTAACTTCGCGGGTCATGATGGCGACCCCGATGCAGTGCTGCCAGAATTCGCGCCAGGGAAAATCGCATTGCCGGGCCAGCCGTTGAAAATCCTCAATGATGGGCGTCACCATGGCCAACTGGCGGATTTGACGCACCCCCAGATAGAATACAGCCTCCTCGATGCTGTTCACCGGGGTGCTCAGACCGTAATAGACGGAATTGACCAGGCGCAACAAGCGGGAGGTCAAGCTGGGATCGCGCCGGATGATTTCTGCGATGTGCGCGGTGTAGCGATGTTCCACCACCAGCAATCCCTGAAGCGCCTTGTTGATGCTGGCGAGCGAGGGCAGCGGCGGGCAGCGGTTGAGCTGGGATTGGATTTCCTTCCGGCCAATCGGAACAACGCACGATGGTTTCGGGGTTTCAAGCATGGGTGTCAATTAGTCAATCAAGGCTGCCACCACCTTCATCGGCAATTATGAGCAGAACTTGAATACCGGAATCGTATTTCATTTTATTTTTTACTCAAGCCCAGGCATCTTTTGCCGATGAGAAGTGGAAGGCGTATCGTCGTTGCCGGTGACAGCTCTGAAAACACCGGTGGCAGGGCGCTCGACCCGGCAAAAAAATCCATTTTGAATATGAACAAGATCAAGATCTTCCGATCATCCGGAAAGATAATTGTTCTCGTTTCTGTTGTTGCAGCGGTCTTCGCACCGCGCGTCGGCACTGCCGGAAATTATCTTTGCAGCGTCGGCCCTCCTGCCCTGCGGTTTCAATCGTTCAGCCATTACGAAAAAACGGACACCGCCCCCACA
>JAJXXI010000474.1 GCA_021781185.1 bacterium | reverse complement strand
GCCGGTTAGTGGCGGATGGTGTTTCAATCCATCACCCGGCTGGCAGTTCCACTGACAGTGGCCGTCCACGCGCTCAAGAAACCCTTTGTTTATGCGGGTTTTATCAACTTGAACACAGATGGACACGGATGAACGCAGATACAGACCGGAAAAGCAACCGGTTCGGGGGGTGAAGCCAGAGACCACCTTTGAGCCGGAACGATGCAGTTGAAAAACAGTGTCATCGCGTGCGGAGCGCGGCGTTCACGCCGCTTCGACTTCCGCAACGCCCCTCGCCCTCGCCCACCAAACGGTTGGCCCCATCGAAGCGGCATAAATGCCGCGCCCCTGAGGTTTCTTCGATTTTGCAGACACGGGCGCGGAGTGGTAGGAAAGAAAGCGAAGATCTATGCCACGAACACACAAACCCTATGATGCCACCTTTCGCCAACAGGCGGTGGAACTGGCCCAGACCAGCGGTAAACCCTATCGCGACGTTGCGCGTGATTTGGGCGTCAGCGTCGACACCCTGCGTGCCTGGCGGCAAGAGCAAACAGCCCACCCGGATACCGGCCCCGTTGCCGCCAACGGTAAGCCCAGCGAGTTAACCAACGCCTGCGCCGCGAACTGGCCTACACCCAGCGCCAGCGTGAAATCCTAAAAAAAGCCTTGGCCATCTGCTCGGAGCAGCCCGACCTGCTCGGCGATTCGAATTGCAACTGGTGTTTGTGGGGAAGCCTTCCGCACCCTGAAAGGCGATCTGGCGTTGCGACCCATTTACCATCACATAGCCGACCGGGACGTGGCGCTCCTGCTGGCCCGGCTGGATTTGATGCTCCCGCCGCAATCGCCCACCGCGCATTACTGCCCTCAAAACGAACTGAGCGCGAGCAGGAATGTAGTGGCGACGTTTGGTTCCGACCGCCTCAAAACTAGAGGAAAATCTCCCCCCCCGCTTCGGCTCAAACTTCAGTAGCGGAAGTCGGGTTAGCAGTTTCGAGTCGGCCCCGTAGCCAAAAGCTGCGCAAATATGTTTGGTTGTTTATCTGGTTCAGTTCGTTTAGAAAATCTAACGGACTTGGTTCTATGCCCATCGGCACCGGTCGCCAAGATTGATTTTCGAAGAATTGACGAGGAGCTTCAGCGCAAACAGTGCGTCCGAGGCCGAAATTCTCAGCTTACGTCTGCGACTGGAATGAAACCACCGGCGTCTCCAAGGTTTTCCGGCCGCCTGCTGTCGTCAACGCCAATCCGGAAAGCTGGAATTATTCCGGCAGGGCCATCAACTCGTCACTGGTCATTGCCTTGGCCGGGCCCAGGCTGGCGCGGATCTTCTTGATGTCATCGCTGGTAACCGGTGACGCCTTGTTGCCCCAGGAAGAACGAATATAGGTCAGCACGGCGGCCAGATCATCGTCCGGCAACGCTGCGCCCATGGCGGCCATGCTCAAGGTCCATTCCTTGCCGCCGACCTTGATGGCCCCATTAAGGCCCATCAGCGGGATGTGGGAGAGCCGGTTGAAACCCTTGGCATCAACCCATTCGGAACCGGCCAGCGGCGGAGCCTGACCAAGTTTGCCCAAGCCATCCGGGCCGTGGCAAATGCCACAGACACTCTCATAAACAGCCTTGCCGCGTGCCCGGGCCGCCGCCGCGCCGGATCGCGGCTGGAAGGCATCCAGTTGCTTGGCGGAGGTATAGGGCGCATAGACATTCTGGTTGAACCAGCCACTGTGCCTGTCGAAATATAATCCGCCCAGAAACAGCAACACGAGCGTGGTCACAATGATCCACATCGGCGCGGCAGAACGGGTCACTTCCGGCTCGTTGCCGGACGGCGGGGGGCAGGATTTATTTTCGTCACTCATGATTATTCACGGTGTAAACGGCGCTTCAACCAGCGGAGCGTTGGCTTTGAGACTCTGCAGATAGGCGGCCAGATATTTGGCATCGGTCGTCGGCACCACCTCGTAGCCGGTCGGCGGGGCAAATTTCCCGGTCAGATTTAACGCATCCGGCGATGGCGCGGAACCAATCTTGCGCACTTCAAACAAATGCCGGAAGGCCGGCATGGTGGAATCTTTCGTGACCGATCCGGGCGCGAACAGATGTTTCAGCAGCAAACCGGCATCCGGCACGCGGACTCCAATGTTCGACAAGTCCGGTCCGGCCCGCAGGCTGCCCAACTGCACCGGCTGGGCGTAGAGATAATCCGCCGCCACACTCTGCCGGATTCCCCACCCGCGGGCGATATCCGGCCCGGTGGCGAGAATGTTCATTTCAGATTTCACGCCGACTGCTTTCAGACGATCCGCCATTTCCGTGGCAATTTTCTTGTCCGCCGTGATCAAAATGGGTTTGGGCAGCTCGCCGCTCCAGTTGTTGATACTGGCGCCGATGGCGTTGGTATAGCTGGCGAGTTCAGGCAGCACGAACAGGGACCGGACAAAGGCCTTGAAATCAGCCGGCTGGTAAACCCCGAGGCCAGTCAGCGAAATTTCACAGACCACGCCGGTCTGACAGGCCTGCTCGGTGTGGCACGCAGCGCAAGCGTTCGCCCGATACACTTGCAGGCCAAGCGTGGCGGCACCCGTGGGTTGGAGCGGATAGGTGTCAGTGCCGTTCAAAATGGTTTCCTGTTTGGCACCGCCAAGTTGCAAGGCCGGAGCCAGCACGAGACCGCACCAGGAGGCGCCGATGGTGACGAAGACGGCCAGAAAAACGGAGAAGCCGGTTTTCATGATTTCACCTCCGCAGTTTCCAGCGGGGCCTTGACGGCGGCGAGCGCCGCCTTGAACAGGCCGATTTTCCACTTGATCGTCATGACGAAAATATTGAGGAGCAGAAGCAGCGCCCCGACGAGGATGAGCATCTGACCGGTGGTGCTGAGGCGCAGGAAGTTCAGCACCCCGGCATTGACGGTGGCAAACGGAATCTGTGCATCCGCCAGCATCCGGCCTTGTTTCACCCCTCCGATGAGCAGCGGAATGGTGAACAGCAAAACACCGCCGAGCGTCAGGAAGAAATGCAGCCGGGCAAATTTCGGGAACGGCAGCGGCGTTCCCATGACGCGCGGCAAAATGTCATACATCGCGCCCAGGAGAATCATCGCCGCGAATCCGAGCAGCTGCAGTTGTGTCTGGGCGAAGCCGAACCAAGTGAAGTCCAGCACCCGGCTGTATTGCGGGCAAAACTGGCAGACATATAAAAGCCCCGAAGCCACAAAGGCTGCCATGCCGAGCTGGATGAAACGGAACGAGCTGCCCGGGCTGGAAACCCCGGCACCGGAAATCGTTTTCAGCGTCACAATGAGAATCGCCACCAGCGGGACCAGCACCAGTCCCGCCGCCACGCTGCTCAGGGCCGGCAGCCATGCCGGCACCGGCGCGCTGCCCGGAATGCCGGTCCAGGTGCCAAAGAGAATCAGTGTCAGGAAAGCAAACAGCGTGTAACCGGAACTGGCGAGCGGTTTGCCGGAAATTTTCGGCAGGAAATAAAAGGCCGTGCCGACGCCGACCAGCCCCAGCCAGAGGAAAACCAGGTTGTTCGCAAACCACCAGTCTATGATCGCCTGCACCACGCCACGCGGCGGATGGTTGGAAAGCAGAAACAGATTGGCGGTGAGGTAAATCCAGGGGAACAGGAGCAGCGCCGCGAACAAAAACCAGTGGGCCGGATACAGCTCGCGATTTTGCCGGAACCCGAACGTGGCGGAGGCGGTGACGGCCACCAGCATGAAGGCCGTTAACAGCAACACAGCGGCGGCGCGCGGATATTCCAGCCAAGGATAGCCGGTGCTGCCTCCCATCAGGATGGTCGCCGTGCCAATCAACACGCCCAGATGCCAGAGATTGGCGGCCACAATCGGCACCAGCGGCAACGCCAACGGAGCGCGGCTCAAACGTGAAAAAATCCACAGCATCACACCCAGGCCCGCCGGAATGGCAAAACCGTAAAGCAGCAGATCATTCGCCGCAGCCTGCGCCCGGCCGAAGCTCAGATACGGGCAGTCGGCAAACAGGTCCGGCTTGTGAAAGGACAGCACGGCGACAATGCCGAGCGCGAGTCCAGCCACCAGCCACAACGCCGCGCCGCCAAACAACGCGAGCAATGGCACACGGCACGAGGCGTCAATCTTCGCGGTGCAATCTTGATTGGTTTCAGCCGGGTTCATTCAAAAGGATTGGGTTTTGCGGGGGCCACCGGCGCGGGGGCGGTCGCCTTGGCTTCACGGGCTTTCAGATCGGCCATGGCCTGGGCGGGATTCTGCCACGCCTGCGCGGCAATTTGCATCGCGGTGTCAATCGGCAACCGGACGATGCCACGCGACTGGTCAATCCAACCGACCGTATTCAGGTCTTTTTCTTCCGTGGCATGAATTTCCGCCAGATCTTTGCTGCGCACGGCGGCACGGTCGGCGTCCACCGCCGGCACGGTGAGGGAGTATTTCACGACCAATGCCAGCACCGCGAACAGCACAACGGCGAGAATGAATCCCAAGGCGGCACCGGAGGCTCGATTGATTTGGACTGGATCTTGATTCTGATTCATTGAGCACCTCCGTCTGGCAAAGTGTCAGGCATTTCCTCGGGGTCGAGATTGATGCCCATGGCTTCGTGCAGGCGCGGATCGCGTTTCGGAAACGGCGCGTGCGCGTTGAAATTTTTGAGAAACACGTGCGCCAGCAGACCGCCCATGAAAGCGACGCAGCCGAATTGCAGCCAGAGCCAGTGGAACGGATAGCCGTGCGGATGCAGCACCGGCAGAATGTTGAAGGCCAGATCCGCAAAGTTCATCAGCCACGCCCACAGGCACAGCGGGATCATGAGTTTGAAATTCATCTTCACGTGCGCCGGCAGCAGCAGGATGAACGGCAGGAAGAAATGGCCGAAAATCAAGACCATGCTCACCCACCACCACGAGCCGCTTTCGCGAATGATGTAAAAATAAGTTTCGTCGGGAATGTTGCCGTTCCAGATGACGAAGTATTGCGCGAACTCGAAGTAAGCCTGCAGCAGCGTGAAGGCGAAAAACAGGACGCCGAGAAAGTAAAACTGGTTGTCCCGCAGCACCGGGGTCAGGATGCGTTGGCGTTGCAAAATCGCGGTGATCACAAAGGCGGTGCCCACCGCAATCCAGCCGCAGGAGGCAAACATGTAAAGGCCGTAAATGGTCGAGGACCACTGGTATTCCAGCGAATTCATCCACAGAATCGGCGCCACCGTGAGCGTGCCGGCAAAGGCAAGAATGCCCCAGCCGGAATGAAAACGCATCTTGTGCGTGCAAACCGCCTCACCGGTTTCGTCCTGCTTGAGCGACCAGAAACGCAGGCGCGAGGAAAGCAGCCACCAGATGGCAAAGAAAATGGCCGAGGCGACGCAGAAGCCGGGCATGGTAAACAGCGGCCATTTGGCGCTCAAGGCGCGGTCATCGGCCGGGTTCATGGTCATCCACGGATAAATCTTCGCCGCGAGCAGCACAACGGGAACAAACAAAATGGCGAGCCAGGGAAACAACAGCGAGCCAATGTGTTCGCAAAATCGGCGCGTGGCCACCGACCAACCGGCGTCCGTCAGGTGGTGAATCATCGTCAGAAATAGCGCGCCCATTGCGACGGTAAAGAAGCACATGAACGCCAGCAGCCAGGAAAAGCCAAATTCCTGCGGGTTTTTAAGCAGGCCAATGAGGCACAAAATTCCACCAACAACCATCAGCGTGGCCGGCAGCTTGCGCCAGCCGGACAAGTTCAACGGCGGCGGCAAATGAGTTTTTTCAGAATGCGAACTCATAATTTCATTTCAGCGCGGCCGATTGTGCGGACGTCAAATCGTTCGTGGAACCGAGCCAGCTCAGTTGCAACGCGCGCAGATAGGCGATGACCGCCCAGCGATCCTGTTCCGGCATCAGCGGGCCATACGCGCCCATCAGACCCTTGCCATGGGTGATGGTGTGGAAAATTTCGCCGTCGGCCATTTCAACAATGCGCTGGTCATGCAGATTCGCCACGGCCGGCATGTCGCCGATTTTCTTGGTGATGCCGTTGCCGTCAGCGAGCCGGCCGTGACAGGGCGAACAGTAGATGTCAAACCGCTCGTGACCGCGCGCCAGCAGCGCTTTGTTCACAGGCAGCGGATTGGTGGCGATGTAATTTGTCGTGCCGGCAACCAGCCCGGTGTTGACGGGAGAATCTTCAAAGCGATACACCGCGCCAACCACGGTCTGGATCGGCTGGCTGCGCGCCACCGTTCCCGTCGGCGGAAGCTGCGAACTGACGCCATTCGGGAAAAAGTGATCCGGCACCTGCGGACGCAATTTCAACTGGCGGTTCATGTCCGGGAAGATTTCCAGCGGCGATGTGCGCGACATTCTGCCCTGAAACCCCAAAATGGCGACCGTGGCCGCGCCCAGCGCCATGCCGATTAAAACGATGGAAAGGATGACACGCATCAGTCTTGGTCCTCCACCAGTTCAATGTGCGCACCGCCAATGGATTCGAGCAGGCTGCGGGTTTCGGTTTCGGAAAATTTCGGGTCGGTTGCGCCGATCACCAGGAAAAACTTGTCGCGCGAAACCATTTCAAACCGCTTCTTGTCGAAGAGCGGATGATGGTGGCGCGGCAACTGGTTCAAGGCGATCATGCCGATGAACGCGCCCACGGCGGCTCCCAGCACCAGCAGAATATACGCCGGCACCACCGACATCGGCGTGCTGAACATCGGCTTGCCACCGATGAGAATCGGATAATCGAAATCATTCATATACCAGATCATCAGCATTGTGCCGATGAAGGCGCCGGCCCCGAACACAAACGAGAACCAGCCGACGAAAGAGTTTTTCAACCCCATGACCTTGTCCATGCCGTGAACCGGAAACGGGGAGAACACGTCCCAGCGATGGTAACCGGCGTCGCGCACTTTTTCCGCCGCGCTCAACACGGCGGCGGGCGAATCAAATTCAGCGGTCAAGCCGTAATTCCTTTTGCTCATGGCCGGACTCCTTTCGCGCCGCCCTGCGGCAGGTGCGGATTGGCCTGCGGGGTCACGGCCTTGACTTCCGAAACCGGAATCATGGGCAGGAACCGCACAAAGAGCAGATACAGCATGAAGAACGCGCCAAGCGTGCCGAGGAACACGCCCGCATCCACCCAGGTGGGATAATACACGCCCCAGCTCGACGGCAGGAAATCCTGATACAGCGAGCCGACGATGATGGTGAAACGCTCAAACCACATGCCGATGTTCACCAGCACGGCGATGATGAAAATCAGCATCAGATTTTGACGCACTTTCTTGATCCAGAACAATTGGGGCAGCGACGCATTGATGACAATCATGATCCAGCCGCCATACCAGTATTGGTGGCCGAACATGCGGTGACCGAACACCCAGGCATCGTAGGGATTGCCGGAATACCACGCAGTGAAAAATTCCACGACGTAAATGTATCCCATGATGCAGCCCATCAGCAGCAGCATTTTGCAGATCTTGTCAATGTG
>JAJXXI010000281.1 GCA_021781185.1 bacterium | reverse complement strand
CGTCGCTCGCTTTTGCCTACACCCAGGCAGGGCAGGAAAATTCATTTGGCTGGGAAGCGATGAAAACAGGACTGACACTGCAAATTAAACTCCTCACCGAGGATGCCAGGGCTGGAAAGATCAAGGTCGAGACGCTGGCACAGGCGGGCCGGTGGTTTCGTGATCATTATCCGGTCACGCCACCCACTTCCGTGGTTGCTCTGGATGACTGGAAACAGGAAAACCGCAAGAACGTATGGTATGACAGCCGTTTTTATCGTCTTAACGTTTTCTGGGAAAACGGAACGTTTTACATTCGCGACTTGCATTGTTTCGACGAAAATGTCGTCTCGCCAACTCATGAAAAGATTCTGACAACGACGTCGCTGGCATACGACACCTTGCCGGTGATGGATGGCGCGCTCTGGTCGGGTGCGGATAAAGCCGGCATCTGGCCGGTGTTGCTTTCGGCCGATGGAACGGCTTCCCCTCTGGCACCCGACGGCCCGCCAATAGTCAGTGAACTGAACAAAACGGACTTGAGCGTCCATCAATCACTTCGTGGTGGCGGAGTCTTCTCCATTGTTTGCCGCGAAAACAATGTCACCTTCAGCGCCACGGACGGGGACCGGCAGCCCTTGGATTGGGTCTGGAATCTGGTTGGTGGCGCGAAACAGACTTCCGTCGTGCAGAATGTCACATCGAGCAGCGTCAGATATTTATACAATGGTGTGCATTATCAACTCCAGATTGCTCCCAACGCAGGTTCTTGCCAGCGTTTGAACAACGGGGTCATTCGCTTGATTCCGAATAGTTCCGGAAAACTCGTCCTAATTTTAAACGCTGCGATGTAGCTGACTGCGCTGCGCCTCAACAGGTTGAGACTGGCCCGGTAGTCAAATAAGAATTAATAATCGCCAGCTTGCCCTGTTTCCTGTCGCATCCCCTGTTTCGGTGATGAATATCTCACCATGACAGGCTATAGACCCGGTCTTGGGCGCAAGGCTAATATGAGAAATCAATCTGCACTTGGCTTTTGGCTTTTCGGCCATGCAAACTGTTGTCCTGTGCTGAATCGTGGCGAATGGTCGGCGGCGCATGCTTGGTGGCAAATGCCCAGGTTTTAGGTAAATTTAAAATGAACTGGATAAAATATATTGTAGCTTTAAGTATGGTCTTTGGGGCGGGTGTCTGCTCTGCGACCATGAGCTCTGAGAATCTGCGTTGCGAATACCTTGTCAATCCACTGGGGATTGGAACCGTCAAGCCCAGGTTAAGCTGGACGCTGGTTTCGCAACAACGAGATGAAAGCCAGACTAGCTATCAGATTTTGGTGGCCTCTTCCCTTCAACAGCTCAATCAAGATGTCGGGAATCTTTGGGATAGCGGCAAGGTAATGTCAGACGACACTTCGCAGATTGTTTACGCCGGCAAACCATTGACATCACGCGAACGATGTTTCTGGAAAGTGCGCAGTTGGGATCGTCAAGGCCGGGCGGGATCGTGGAGCTCCACGGCCCAATGGCAGGTGGGATTGCTCAAGCCGGAAGATTGGCAGGCCGAATGGATTTCGGCGGTTTCTGGGCCGGGAAATACGAATGAGTCACTGATCATTCTTCATGCCACCTACCAGGCCAGTGCGGAAGGACAATCGGCAGATGTGACTGCGACCCTGGCTGGGCAGGTGAAACAAAACCATCTAAAAATAGTCGTCAACAATAAAACCTTGGGGGTGGACCCTGCCTACAACGTGGTGAAACGTTTGCAGGTGGCATACGAATACGGGGGGAATACCAACGAAACGGAAGTCAACGAAAATCAAACCTTGGTATTGCCCAAGCGGTCTGAAGCCCTGCCATATTTGCGAAAAGAATTTCAGGTGGAATCGCCGGTTAAAAGGGCAATTTTATATGCCACCGCCTTGGGATTGTATGACGCACATATTAACGGCAAAAGGGTGGGGGACCATGTGTTCGCACCGGACTGGACCGATTACCGCAAGCGCGTTCGTTATCAAGCTTACGATGTTACCAGTTTGTTGAGAAAAGGCGACAATGCAATTGGCGTGTTGCTCGCCAACGGATGGTTTAGCGGCCACATTGGCAATGGTGGATATGAATTTTTTGGGAAGAAGCCGGCGCTTCTGGCCCAGTTGGAAATTACCCATGCGGATGGTAGGACAGAAAGAATTGTCACCGATGATTCGTGGACGTCGCATCCCAGTCCGACCTTATCTTCCGACTTCATGATCGGGGAGGATTATGATGCGCGGCGGGAAATCAAGGGTTGGGACCAACCGGGCTTGGATGAAAGCCGGTGGCATCCGGTGATGGTGCGCGACGAATCCGGCCGTGAATTGGATTCGCAGGTTTCGGAACCGGTGCGGGAGCTTTGCGAGCTGAAACCCAAATCAATTACCGAGCCGAAGCCGGGCCACTGGGTTTTTGATCTTGGGCAAAACATGGTGGGGGTTGTTCGCCTCAAAATTTCGGCCCCGGCAGGGACCAAAGTGACCCTGCATCATGCCGAAATGCTGAACCCTGACGGCACGATCTACACCAAGAATCTTCGTGGCGCACCCTCCATTGATCATTACATCTGCAAAGGAGGCGGAACGGAGGTCTGGCAGCCACGCTTCACCTTCCATGGCTTTCGCTATGTCGAACTTACCGGCCTTGAAAAACGACCGAACAAGTCTGCCGTGACGGGAATCGTCATCGGCACCGATATTCCCCGCACCGGCGAATTTTCGTGTTCCGACCCGCGCCTCAACCAGCTTCAGTCAAACATTCAATGGGGCCAGCAGGGGAATTATCTGAGCGTTCCCACGGATTGCCCGCAGCGGGATGAGCGGTTGGGATGGATGGGGGATGCGCAAGTGTTTGTTCGCACAGCCACCTACAATTCGGATGTGGCCGCCTTTTTTAACAAATGGATGGTGGATGTGGCCGACGGCCAGTCGCCGGAGGGCGCCTATAGTGACGTGAGCCCCAACACCATGGGCGGCAAGGGCACTCCAGGCTGGGGGGATGCAGGGGTCATCTGCCCCTGGACCATCTATGAGGTTTATGGCGACAAACGTATTCTGGAGCGCAATCTGCCGGACATGATCAAATGGGTGGAATACCTGCGCCAACACAGCGACAACCTGATTCGGGACAAAGACCGGGGCAGTGATTTTGGCGACTGGCTGTCAATTCATGCCGATACGCCCAAGGATTTGATCGGCACAGCTTACTTTGCGTATTCCACACATCTGGTGGCGAAGGCCTGCGCGGCTCTGGGTCGCTCCGAGGAGGCCGCCAAATACCAACAGTTGTTTGAGGATATCAAATCGGCATTTGAGAAACGCTATGTCAGCGATGACGGGAAAGTCGAGGGCGGCACCCAAACCGCCTATGCCATGGCAATCGAATTTGATCTGTTGCCGGATAACCTCCGGGCCCAGGCAGCGCAGCATTTGGTTGACGATATTAGGGCCAAAGGCTGGCATCT
The DNA here is from genome assembly GCA_021781185.1 of bacterium. Lineage (GTDB taxonomy): Bacteria > Verrucomicrobiota > Verrucomicrobiia > Limisphaerales > UBA11358 > UBA11358. The sequence goes on along the minus strand of JAJXXI010000281.1, from coordinate 4,021 downwards.
TTCGACGGGTTTTCTCGGCGTCGGTTATCTCCTGCCGTCCCTGACGCAGACCGGCCACGGCGAAATCGCGTATCGTCTGCTCTTGCAGGACACTTATCCTTCGTGGCTGTTTCCAGTGGCGCACGGTGCCACCACGATCTGGGAACGCTGGGACGGTTGGACCCCGGATAAGGGATTTCAAGACCCCGGCATGAATTCGTTCAATCATTATGCGCTCGGGGCTTGCGGAGAATTCATGTTTGCCGGCATTGGAGGCATTCGTCCTGCCAGCCCCGGTTATAAAACGATCCTGATCAAGCCCGTCATTTGCGATGGGCTCACTTGGGCGCGGGCCAGTTATAAGTCCATTCACGGAGAAATCGCCACGGCGTGGAAACGGGAAGGCAGCCGGCTGATGCTGGACGTGATGGTGCCGGTGAACACGACCGCCACCGTCTGCGTGCCGGCAAGTAATATTGCCGGCATTACGGAAGGCGGGAAACCTGTGGGTCTGACAGGGGATGTGAAATTGCTCCGGCAGGAAAATGGCGGGTTTGATTTTGAAGTGGGCTCGGGATTTTATAAGTTCGTTTCAGAAACCAGGTGATGGCCTCGGGGATTATTTGCCATAGAAAATGTTTCTGCCACCATTGCGTGAAACATAAAGATATGAGCTCCGCTATCCCCGCACTGTGGAAGACCATGCCGTTTCGGCTGTTCGCCGTTATTTCCGTGCTGCTGCTGACGGTCAATGGATCGTTTGCCGGCATCCAAACAAAAGTTGGCCATAACGGCGGCGAACCGGATTTTGAACGCTTCGCATTTACGAACGTCCCGCCGCCGTCTGAGAACGATGCCGCGACGGACGCCAGATTTACGATTTTGTCCGGCGAAACCGACGCCAACAGCGGCGGGCTCGAAAAACTTCACGACGGGGAATTGCCTGCCGAGGCGGATGATCCGGCGGATAATTTTTTCTTTGCCGCAGGCAGCGACGGCGGACGGATTGAGGTGGACTTGGGTCGCCCGCTTGAGATCAAGCAGGTCAACACGTATTCATGGCATCCTTCCGCACGCGGGCCTCAAGTGTATAAACTGTATGCGGGGCCGGAGACCACGCCCGGTTTCAATGCCACACCCGGAGACGGTGCCGATCTGGAAAAGTGCGGGTGGAAATTGATTGACAGCGTTGACACCCGGAGTCGGGAAGCTGACCAAGGCGGACAATATGGCGTCAGCATTTCCAACCCTGGCGGGATCATTGGAAAATACCGCTATCTCCTGTTTGCCATGTCGCCCACGGAAACCGACGACCCGTTCGGCAACACTTTTTACAGCGAGATTGATGTCGTCGAGCTCAATGCACCGGTGAAACCTATCGTGCCGGACATGGTTGCTCCGATTAAGATTCGTTCCGCCGACGGCTATGCCGAGATCACCATTGATACCGCCAGGGCACCGGAATTGCGGGAATGGGCGGCACAGAAACTGGCGCCCGCATTGAGCGAATGGTATCCAAAGATCGTCGCCATGCTGCCCAGCAAGGGATTTAGCGCGCCCAAAAAGTTCAGCGTGACGATCCGGCCCGGTAACGGGGTTGCTTTCACCAGCGGCACCCGCATTGTGGTCAACTCAACCTGGCTGGCCGGCGAACTTGGCCGTCAGGCGGTTGGTTCGATCATTCATGAAACCGTTCATGTCGTCCAGCAATACGGCCATGGCTGGCGGGATAATCACCCGGCCCCCGGCTGGCTGACCGAAGGCATTCCCGATTACATACGATTTTTCAAATTTGAACCCCAAACCCACGGCGCCGACATCGTCTGGTTGCGGGAACGCCGGCAGATGGCCATCAACTACGACGGCATGTATCGGATCAGTGCCAACTTTCTTGATTATGTGGTGGAGCATTATGACCCGGAGCAGGATTTAATCAGGAAAGTCAACGCCGCGTGCCGGGACGGCAGTTACACGGATGGATTATGGAAAAAGCTGACCGGCAAACCGCTGGCGGAATTGAACGAGGAGTGGAAGGCAGCCGTTCATCAACAGCTCAGCAATCAAGATGAGGCTGGCCGCGCGGCGCTTAAATAGTCGCGCGAAATGAATGGTCTGAATCATCCCGTGCCGTGCCAATTGCCTTCGGCTCCGTTTACTGATCATATCGTTGAGAATCCGAGTGACAAAAAGATGTCTGCAATACGCTACACTGCTTTAACAAGATGAGCCTCGCTTTCATGGATGTTCAGGCGGCAGCGGAACGGTTGCGCGGGAATATTCTATTCACGTCTTGCACCCACGCCCGGATATTATCCCAGATCACGGGGGCCGAGGTTTACATCAAATTTGAGAACCAGCAGTTCACCGCTTCGTTCAAGGAACGCGGGGCGCTAAACAAGCTGCTGTCCCTCACGCGGAAAGAACGCCGGCGTGGCGTCATTGCCATGTCGGCCGGCAATCACGCCCAGGGTGTGGCTTATCATGCCCGGCGGCTGGGAATTCCCGCCGTGATCGTCATGCCCCGGCATACACCCGACGTCAAAGTTGAGCATACGAAAGCCCACGGCGCGGAGGTGATTTTGCAGGGTGACACATTCGCTGAGGCGAGCAGCTTTACCCAAACGCTGGCCCAAAGCCGTAGGCTCGTGCTGGTTCATCCCTACGATGACCAGTTGGTGATGGCCGGGCAGGGGACGGTCGCGTTGGAAATGCTGGAGCAGCAGCCGCGTCTGGAAACACTGCTGGTGCCGATTGGCGGCGGCGGCTTGATTGCTGGAATGGCGGTGGCGGCCAAGGGCGTCAATCCGAACGTCGAAATCATCGGTGTGCAATCTGAACGGTTTCCAGCAATGGCCGGGTGGCTCAAAGGCCAGGCGGTGAAAAGCGACCGCTTCACCGTGGCCGAAGGCATCGCCGTTAGAAGCCCCGGCCGACTCACCCGGCGCGTGGTGAAAAAGTTGATCAGTGATATTCTCCTGGTTGGCGAGGATGAAATTGAGGACGCCGTCCTGATGTTGCTCCAAATAGAAAAAACCGTGGTGGAAGGAGCCGGGGCTTGCGGACTGGCCGCATTGATGAAACACCGGCGGCGTTTTCGCGGAAAAAGAGTCGGGCTGGTGCTCTGCGGCGGAAACATTGATCTGATGATTCTCTCTGCCATCATTCAGCGTGGGCTGGCGCGGAGCGGTCATCTGGTCCGCTTGCGGGTGGAAACGCGCGATGTGCCGGGAGAATTGGGCCGTTTATCGGGGCTGATTGGGATTGCTGGTGGCAATATCATGGAAGTCCATCATCAGCGCGCCTTCAGTGCCAAACCGTTGCAGACGGCGATTGTTGACTTCATCCTACGCACCCGCGGGATTGACCATCTCGGCCAAATCGTGACGTCCCTGCACCGAAGCGGTTATCATACGTCTTTACCGGAACGGGATCTTTCGCCGTGTCTGCGTTGAACCAACTGATATGGACGCCATTTGCCTGTGTAACTATCAACTAAACAAACAATGAAAACCCCGCATATCTCGCAAATATTTTTCAAACTGTTGTGTGCCACTACACTGCTGGGGGCCGTTGCCCCTGCCAAGGCCGCGCCGCGCTTGTCCGATTATATTCGTCCGCTGGTTGGCACGGCGGGTGCGGAAGGGAATACGTTTCCAGGGCCGTCCGCGCCATTTGGCATGATGCAGCTTGGCCCCGACACGGATTCCTGTCTCACCAACTGGAACACCTGTTCTGGCTATTCCTACGATGATCCGACCATTCTCGGTTTCAGCCTGACGCACCTTTCCGGCACGGGCTGTCCCGATCTCGGCGATTTTTTGTTCGTGCCGCAGGTGGGCCAGCCAGCGCATGTTCCCGGCGATGCGGCCCATGCGGAGACCGGGTATCAATCCACGTATTCCCATGCCGACGAATCCGCGTCGGCGGGCTATTACAAGGTCAAGCTTCTGAAATCCGGCGTTGTGGCGGACATGACCGCCGGCGCGCGCGCGGGGATCATGCGATTCACGTTTCCGGTCAGCGGCGGGGCATCCATCATGAC
>JAJXXI010000338.1 GCA_021781185.1 bacterium | reverse complement strand
CACCGCTCACGCTACCGCACAAACATGCGAGTAAAATCCCGGCCCCCCGGCATCGGGTTGGAGTTGCCTATTCCGGCCTGAAGGACTTACATTCCGGCCATTGAATCCCCGGAACCCAAAATCAAAGACGCATCGCGCCGCGTCCCGGCCGGTGCCCAAGCCGCTTTCGCGCCGGAAGATCTGGCTTTTCCGGATCACGCTGCTGCTGCTCCCCTTCGTTCTGCTCGGCGTTTTGGAAACCGGCCTGCGCCTGGGCGGCTACGGGTTTGATCCGCATTTTTTCAAACGCATCACCATCGGCAACCAGCCCTGGTTCGTTCAGAACGACGATTTCAGCTTCCGCTTTTTTCCCAGGAACAACGCCCGCAACCCCGGCGCCTTGCGGATGCCGGCCGTGAAACCGCCGGGGACCATTCGCATATTTGTCTTCGGCGAATCGGCCGCGATGGGCGATCCCGAACCCGCCTACGGCCCGGCCCGCTACCTTGAAATCCAGTTGCGCGAAAAATTTCCGGACACGAAATTTGAAGTCGTCAACACGGCTTTCACCGCCATCAATTCCCACGTCATCCTCCCCATCGCCCGCGAATGCGCGCGGCACGACGGCGATATCTGGATCATTTACATGGGTAACAACGAAATGGTGGGGCCGTTCGGTGCCGCCACCGTGTTTGGCCGGCGTGCGCCGCCGCTGCCCTATGTGCGGTTCGTCACCGATGTCCAGCGCCTGCGCACCGGACAACTTTTTGCCGGGCTGGCCCGCAAACTGCACCAGCACGGTGCCGAACCGACCTCCTGGGGCGGCATGGAAATGTTCATGCAGAACGAAATCGCCCCCGACAGTCCGTTGCGGGAAAACGTCTATCGCAATTTCCAAATCAACTTGGACGACATCGTGCGCGCCGGCCTCGGTTGCGGCGCAAAAGTCTTGCTGAACACTGTCGCGGTCAATCTCAAGAACTGTCCACCCTTTGCCTCGCGGCACGAGGCGGGGCTTTCGCCCGCCGACCGCGCGCACTTTGACCTGCTCTTTACGAACGGCTTGCAGGCGGCGGCTCAGCATGACTTCGCCGGAGCTGAAAAATCTTACGCGCAAGCCGCCCAGTTGGACGCCAAATATGCCGCTCTGCAATATCAATGGGGCCAATGCCTGCTGGCCCAAACCAACCTGACCGCCGCCCGCCAACATCTGCAGCTCGCCTGCGATGACGACGCCCTGCCGTTCCGCACCGATTCGCGGCTGAACAACCTCATCACCCAGGAAGCCCAAAAAGCCGGACGCCGCCATCTGGTTTTGTTCGACGCCTCGGCGGCGCTGACGGCGGAAAACCCGGATGATCTCTGCGGGACAGAAACATTTTACGAGCATGTTCATTTTGATTTTGAAGGCAGCTACCGGCTCGGCCTCGCCTGGGCGCAGCAGGTTGCCAAAATGCTGCCGCCCGGTCTTCGGCAGCAGGCTGGCTGGCTGTCAAAAGCCGAGTGCGAGCTGCGCCTCGGCTTGTCCGACTGGAACCGCGCAACCATCTGGGACCTCATGGCCCGGCGGTTGCAAATGCCGCCGTTCACCAGCCAGCCCGGCGACGCGGAGCGCGTGGCGGCATTGGACGCCCGCATCCGGAAACTGCGCACGCACATGGACACCAACGATGCGGCGCAAGCCCGCAAAAACTTCCAAACCCAGCTCGACGGCCAACCCGACGATTTTGAGCTGCGGGAAAATTTTGCGCTGTTTTTGCAGGCCACCGGTGATTTGCCCGGCGCAATTGCCGAATGGCGGCGGGTGCATGAATTGATCCCCCAGGACTATCTGCCCTATTTTCAGCTGGGCCGGTTTCTCAGCGGCAGCGGTGATTGGGCCGAGGCCGAGGCCGATCTGCGGACCGCCATCCAGATTCGCCCCAGCCTCACGGATGGCTGGTTTGAACTGGGCAACGTGCTGGCTGCCCAGGGAAAATATGCCGAAGCGCTGGCGAATTATGCGGTGGCGCGGGAACAACAGCCGCAAAATGCCGAAATGATTTTGCGCATCGGCAAGGTTCATGCCTTGCTGAACCAACATGCGGAGGCGGCCCGGTGCTTTCGGGAAGCGATCCAGTTGGATCCCGCCGGTTGGGAGCCGCACTATGAACTGGGCGGCGAACTGGATGCCGCCGGCCAGCTCGACGCGGCACGCGATGAATTCGCCGCCGCCGTCAGGTTGAATCCCGGTTACTCGCGGGCTCATTTTAATTACGGCGTTTTACTGGCCAAGCTTGGTCAACTGCCTGCCGCACAAAGTGAATTTGCCGAAGCACTCCGGCTGGAACCGGGCTACCAAAACGCCCGGGCGGCGCTGGCAAAAGTCCAAATGCTGTTGCGGCAACAACCTCAAAATTAATCCATGGTCCCGGCCAAAAACCCAACCCCGAAAAAACATCGCCATGTGGTCGTTATTAAAAGAGTTCTTTAAATTTTCCCGGCAGGAAAAGAAGTGGTGGCTCATCCCACTGATCGCGGTGCTGCTCCTGCTCGGGGCCATCCTGCTGTTCACCGCCAGCTCGGGCATCGTCTGGGCGCTGTATCCGTTTCTCTGAACCATGCCCGCGCCGCGCCATGTTCTCGGCCTCTCGGCGTATTACCACGACGCCGCGGCGGCCCTGTTGTGCGATGGGAAAATCATCGCCGCGGCGCAGGAGGAACGGTTCACCCGCAAAAAGAACGACCCCGATTTTCCCGCCCGGGCCGTCCGGTTTTGTTTGCGACAGGCCGGGCTGGAGGAGTCGCAACTCGACACGGTGGTTTTTTACGACAAACCGGTTTTGAAATTCACGCGGCTGCTGGAAACATATCTCGCCGTGGCGCCCGGCGGCTTGAAAACATTCCCCACCGCCATCAGCAACTGGCTCGGGGAAAAACTGGATTTGCGCAAGGCCATCCGTGCCGCGCTGCCGGGATTGAAACCGGACTGCCCGCTTCTTTTCACCGAGCATCATCAGTCGCACGCGGCCAGCGCGTTTTATCCCTCGCCGTTCGACGAGGCGGCCATCCTGACGATTGACGGCGTTGGCGAATGGGCGACCACGACCATCGGACGTGGACAGGGGAACGAGATCAAAACGCTCCAGGAAATCCGCTTTCCCCATTCGCTCGGCCTGCTTTACTCGGCGTTTACTTACTATTGTGGCTTCCGCATCAATTCGGGCGAATACAAGCTGATGGGCCTCGCGCCCTATGGCGAACCGAAATATGCCGACGCCATTCGCCGCGAGTTGATTGACGTGAAGCCGGACGGCTCGTTTCGGCTGAACCTGGCCTGCTTCAATTTCCTGCACGGCACCACGATGACGAATGAAAAATTCCACGCGTTGCTGGGCGGACCGCCGCGCAGGCCGGAGGAACGCATCGAACGGCGGCACATGGACGTGGCGCGTTCCATCCAGTCGGTCACGGAGGACATCATGCTCAAGCTGGCGCGCCACGCCCGCGAAACCACCGGCTTGAAAAACCTTTGTCTCGCCGGTGGCGTGGCGCTGAACTGCGTGGCGAACGGTTTGATTTTGCGCGAAAAGATTTTTGAGCGGATCTGGGTTCAGCCGGCCGCCGGGGATGCCGGCGGCGCGCTCGGCGCGGCGCTGGCGGCGTGGCATCTGCATCCGGAGGCGCCGCCGCGCCAGGCGGAGCCGAATGATTCGATGCAGGCCTCCCTGCTTGGACCGGGATTCTCGGATGACGAAATTGAAGCCATCCTGAAAGCAAACGGAGCCGTCTTTCAAAGGCTGGAACCATCGGCGCTGCTTGATTTCACGGTCGGGCTTTTGCAAACGGAAAAGGTCATCGGCTGGTTTCAGGGCCGCATGGAATTTGGCCCGCGCGCGCTGGGCAGCCGTTCGATCATCGGCGACGCACGGTCGCCCAAGATGCAGTCAGTGATGAACCTCAAGGTGAAATTTCGCGAGTCGTTCCGGCCGTTCGCGCCGATCGTCCGCCGCGAGCGGGTGGCGGATTATTTCGAATTGGACACCGATTCACCTTACATGCTTCTCGTCGCGCCCGTAAAACCGGAGTTGCGCAAGCCGCTGCCAACCAATCTGACTGGCATTGATTTGCTCAAGGCCGAGCGCTCCTCGCTGCCCGCCGTGACACATGTGGATTATTCAGCGCGCATCCAAACGGTTTCGCCGGAAGGCCATCCGCTCCTGCACGACTTGCTGCTGCGCTTCGAGCAGGCGACCGGCTGCGGCGTGCTGGTAAACACGTCGTTCAACGTGCGCGGCGAACCGATTGTCTGCACGCCGGATGACGCCTACCGTTGTTTTATGAACACGGAAATGGATTTTCTCGTCATCGGCAGTTTCGTGATCGAACGCCGGGCGCAACCGAAGGGCAGGCTGGAACGCCGCGTCGCCCCACAGGCCGATTGAAATGAAGCTGGACCTCAAGGATGAACCGAAGGAATGGCGAAAGTCCGCCGTGCTGACCGCGCTGGGGCTGGCGCTCCTGAGCTCGCTGCTGCGCTGGCGTCAGGGGCTGACGCCCGGTGTCTGGCGAACAGGTCTGGGTTTGTTTGCCGCGGTCGTGGTTGCGGCGCTGCTGCAACCGCGCTGGTTTCGCAGCTACCACCGGTTTTCGATGCGGCTTGGATTTGCTGTCAGCCAGGTCACCGGCCGCGTTCTGCTGGTGCTGTTTTTTCTGTTCATCCTCACGCCGGTGGGCCTGTTGCTGCGCTTGGCGGGCAAGGATCTGCTCCAACTCAAACAACCCCGCGCCGCAACCTCCTACTGGCAAACGGCCCGGGACGCCGCGCCGTTGGACCGGCTTTTCTGAACGGGCTTGGCCCGTCAATAACGATGAGGCCAGAAGCCCCGGCGCGTGCCGTCTTTCACAAACACAGCAGGTGAACATCTTGAACGCCAAGTTTTCATTTCCAGTGGATGGGATGGGGCGGTGGCTCGAAGAGCTGTTTTGCCCCGGTGACAAGATGAGGGTTGCCGGACGAATTAAATAAGCTTCTTCATTATCCTGCACAATCACCGCACAAACATGCGATTGCCGAAGAAGCTGAGTGCCCCTAGCTTGAGATCGTTCCAAACATCATGTTCCACATCTCCTAACCACCCATGAAAACACAGAAAACCAAATCACAAAAATTGGCACTCATAGCGGGGGCGCTGTTTTGCGCTGCTGGCATCTTGTCCGCCCAAGCCGCCAATAGCACCCTTGTCACATTCAGCGTGGACTTAGGCGCGGTCTCCAATCCCGGTTACGTTGCCGTCTCCGGCTCATTCAACGCATGGGGGCAACTCAATCTGGTTCAAGAAGGCTCCAGCACCGTTTACACCAACACGGTCAACGACACGGCGGATGCCAATGGGGGTGTCTTGCAATACAAATTTACGACCTCGGCCGATGGCTCGAGCTATAGCTACGAAGGCACAGCCGATTACAACAACCGCGCGGTGATCCTCCCGTCAACCAGCGGGGCCAGTTTGATTTTACCGACGCCCTTCTACAACGATGCCGGCACGCCAGTGGCTCAGGATGTGACATTTCAGGTGGACATGTCGCAACAGATTAATCTGGGCCTGTTCACGAATGACTCCAGCGTCGTGACGGTGAACGGAAATTTCAACGGCTGGACGGGCGTCAACGCAATGACCCATGATCCCTCGATCATGATCACCAACCAATATGGTTTGGTGACATCCAATGTTTACACAACCACTTTCAGCATCACGAATTCGCCTTATGCCGCCATGGACTACAAGTTTGTGGAGAACGGCAATTACGAAGTAAACGCGACGTTGAACGATGGTGGCGGCAACCGTTTTTTTGCAATGCCGGTGACATCTCCCTTGACCAATGCCTTGTTTTTCTTCGGCGATGCACCCTACGCGCCGCTGAGCCAGGTGACCTTCTCCGTAGATATGTCCGCCCAGCTCCAATTTGGCAATTGGTCCCCGAGTTATGGAGTGTTTTGCCAGGGCATCAACGGTGACTGGAACAATGACGCCGTCAACACCATGACCAACAATCCGGGGGCCAGCAACACGAACCTCTACTATGTGACCTATACCTTGGGCCAGGGCTCTGCCAATGGATACAAGTTCACCTACAACGGCCCTGGCGGCACGGTCTATGAACAGCCTTCCTCCACCGGCGGCAATAACCGCTCTTACACGGTGCCCCTGCTCGACAGTGTCAGCGTGCCGACGGCCTATTTCAGCGATGTTTCGCCCTACGACCTCCTGTCCTCCAACATCGACGTCACCTTCTCGGTCAACATGACCAATGCCGTTCAATACGGAACGACCACGGCGTTCAATCCTGGTTCGGATTTCGTCTTTGTCAACAGCGCTGCCTTTACCGGATCATGGCAGAGTTGGGATCCGATCAGCCTCTCCTCCTACCTTCTGACCAACAATCCGCCCAGCCTGGTTTATTCCGGCACGTTCTCAATCCCGGCCGGAACGGCGTTGAACCTGGTTTACAAGTATGGAATTAACGGGGCGGACAATGAGGCCGGCAACGGCAGCAATCACGGCCGCTACATCCGGACCACCGCCACCGGTGCCTACACACTGCCGATGGACACATTCGGCAACCAGTATAACGAGCCGGCTTTCGGACAATTGGCTGTGAAAAGCGCTGCCGGCGGCAACATTGCCCTGTCCTGGTTGGGTGCCCCCAATGTGCAGGTGCAGACCAGCACGAGTCTGACCGGTAACAACTGGGTCAGCCATCCGGAAACCAGCGGTGCGGTGTGGAGTTCCGGGGTTAATTCGACGAACGGTTTGATCAGTGTGACCAACTGGCCGGCCGGCACTGGCAACCTGTTCTTCCGCCTGATCCAACAATAAACAACCGGTCCGGCCTGATTTCAGACCGGACCAAACCAGCCCGGCCGGGCAACGATCCGGCCGGGCTGAGCATGACAAAATTACTTTGCGATGTTTTGATTATATGAAACCACGAAAGACAGGATTCACCTTGATTGAGTTGTTGGTGGTCATCGCGATCATCGCCATACTCGCGGCCATGTTGCTGCCGGCCTTGAGCAGCGCCAAAATGCGGGCGATTTCCATTTCGTGCATGAGCAATTACAAGCAGTTGGGGCTGGCCTGGTTCATGTATGCCAACGATAACAACGACCGGCTGGTGAGCAACAACGATCAGTATCCCGAACCAGGTGCCATCAAATCGAAAAACTGGATTTGCCCTTACGGTGTGAGCATGGACTGGAGCGGCAATCAAAAAAACACCAACACATTGTATCTAACGGCTGATAGCCCCCTCTATGGCACCGCGCTGTTGGGAAGTTACGTCGCCAATTCGCTAAAAATGTTTATCTGCCCGGCGGACAACAAACTTTCCAGCACCCAGAGAGCGTTGGGATGGGCCAACCGTTTGCGGACCTGCGCGATGAACGGCGCGATGGGCGATGGCTCAAAATGGTTCTCCCCCAGCCAGGGCGGAGGCGGCAACTGGTCGGCCTTCTATAATCCGACAAAATTGTCCATGATCCACAACCCCGGCCCTTCGGATTGCTGGGTATT
>JAJXXI010000394.1 GCA_021781185.1 bacterium | reverse complement strand
CCGCACGGCGGCATCGCGCTCGGCTTTGACCGCTTGATTGCGATTCTCTGCGGCACACAAAGCATCCGCGACGTCATCGCCTTTCCGAAAACCGCGAAAGGCACCTGCCTGATGACCGATTCGCCCAGCCAGGTTTCACCGAAGCAACTGCGCGATCTTTACATTGAAGTGAAGGGCAAAAAGCCGGAGACAAAGCCGGAAACGCCGGCGACATCGGCCAAGCTGTAACCGAAAGGTGGGGCGCGTCACTGCGTGCGCGCCGTCGCAGTCCTGTTGTGCGCATGGCATCGTTCGCGGTGCGCAGAGGACTGCGCTGCCTACCTGCTGCTATCAGGTTCAGGATTTACTTTCGTGCCGTCGTCCTCCACCGCTTTTGCATCGCCGGCTCACGGCGTGAAAGCGCCAGAGGGCTGGCGCACTCCAAAACATCGCGGATAATTCCAGCTTGTTGCTTCAACGACACCCATATATCGCTGAAGTCAATCTTGGTGTTTGGGGCGCGGCTGTGTCGCAGACCAGCAGCCGCAGCTTCGTCAGCAATATGCCATGGAAATGGCGCGGCAGACGCTGGACAAGCTGGCGGCGGGCACGGAGGGAGGCCCGGGCGGAGGAACTGGGTTTGCGCCTGATGGCGGCGTTGAAAGCCGCCGAGACTGGTGCCGTCGTCTCGGATGCGACCACGCAGACGCTGGACACGATTCGCCGCGATTTGCTGGCGTTGCGAAAGCGGAAATTCGCCGGAATGGTCCGCGGACGATTTAACCGAAATCAGAACACCTTCCGCCTCCTTTCCGGAATCGGTTCCGCGAACCGCCGAACCGCCCCGCCCCGATCCGGCCCGCGATTTGAAAACGCGGAGCTGTCCCGCGTGCGAAAATCGTTCCCAAGTGAGCCTCTTTCAAAACTCCGATTTTCTTTGCCGCGACACATTTCCCAAAATCCCCTAGCCTTTGCCGGCGGGTTCAGTCGTTAAGAAATCCTGAACAACTGAACTCAGCCCCTAGCGAGCAGAAAGGAGCTATTCGATAATTTCGAATAGCTGACCAACCAGCAGCCACCACTAGATTTTGCTCTAGTGCTCCCATTGCACGCGCGTCGTGTTTAAAGGGGTCAAAACCGTCCAACGGAGTCCCGCTTCCTGAAATTAGGTTCGAGCAGTCCATTGCGAGACAAGCATTTCCGCAGGAAAAACCAAGAAAGGGAACATTTTGAGTGTAGCGCGTCTGCCATTTCCGCCACATCGGCACCGTGATGGCCAAATATATTTTAAAGGCCTGCGATGTAAATCAATTTCAGCAGCCCGGCTCAAATTTACATGGTGGTGGCTTGAGGGGCCATGAGGCCCGCCAGCTTTTCCACCAATTCCGCAGGCAGACGCTTGGGCTTTTCGTCGCGGCTGGTGCAGCAATGGAAGGTTTCCGCCTCCAGCAAAAGCTTGCCGTTCTGATTCAGGACGCGCTGGCCGAAATTCAGGCGCACCCGCTCAACGCGTGTCGGGCGGACTTCGATGGTCAGCCAGTCGTCGTAGCGGGCAGGGGAAATGTAGCGCAAATGTGCTTCGATGACCGGGAAAATGAAATCTGCCTCCTGTAACGATTGAACCGTGACGCCGAGCGAGCGTAGAAATTCACCGCGTGCCGCCTCCAGCAGGTCGAGGTAGCGCGAATGATAAACATGGTCGCCGATGGTGCATTCGGCGTAACTGACGCGATGGTGGTGGCAAAACGTTCCGGCCATGCGCCAGTCTAGCCGGAAATCGGCAATGTTCCACGCCGAAAATTCCATTTGCGCGATTCCTGTTTGCAGCTATGTTGCCAGCATGAATTGGCAGCAAGTTCTTACGTTGGTCATCGTGCTGGGAGTCACCGCCATTGTGGTCTGGCGCAGTTCAAGTCCCCATAAACACAATCGCGATTGTAACTGCGGTTGCGACCACGACCACGAAGCGGGGAACCAGAAGCAAAAGGCGCAACGCTGAGCCGGTTTATTCTGGAAGAAGATCAGCATAACACTTTCAAGCATGGCCGTCACCAAAGTCAGTTCCACCATTCATTTTGCCAACCGCAGCCACAGCACTGGCGAGGCGGCCACGGGGCGCTGGACGCCCAACACGGACATTTACGTTGCGGAAAACGGACTCGTCATCAAGGTGGAACTTGCGGGCATGAAAAGTGACAGTCTTGAAATCACCGTGGAAGGCCAGCGGCTTCGGATCAATGGCGTCCGGCCCGACTGCTGTCGGCCTCCGCATTGCAGTTTTTTGGTGATGGAGATCAGTTACGGACCCTTTGAAACCACGATGGATCTTCCCGTGGGATATGATTTGAGCCGGGCAAAGGCGGTGTATGTGAACGGCTTTTTGCGGATTGATGTGCCGGCGGCCCAGCAGGTGCCGCAGAAAACCACCAAAGTTCCCATCAGTGAAGGAGTTTAGTCTCGCCCTGAACTTTTTGGGCGTGAAGGCATCTAAGCTTGCAGGCAAACCACGATGAAACCATCGGAGACAGAATTCGTCAGCATTCCCGGCTCGAACGAAAAAAGCGAGCCGACGGGTCGCGTCTCGGCGCGTTCATTGCCGGAAACACTCCCCATCCTTGGCTTGTCGGACATCGTGATTTTTCCCGGCGCGGTCGTGCCGTTGCTCGTGGAAACCGGGCCGAGTCTCAAGCTGATAGATGATCTGGTCGCCGGGGACCGTTTGTTTGCCGCCGTCCTCCAACTCCGGCCTGAGGTGGCGGAACCGGGCCCGGAAGATTTGCACGGGGTCGGCTGTGTCTCGCGCCTGAACAAGATGGTGAAATTTCCGGACGGCACCATTCGCGTCCTGGTGGAAGGACTCTGGCGCATCCGGCTGGACAAGTATTTGCCGCCCGCACCCTATTTGCGCGCCCACTTCGAACTGCTCCGCGATGAAACCGAGGATTCGGTCGAGTTGCAGGCCATGTTGCGGAATGCCCACAAGCAGTTTGAAGAAATCGCCAAGATTTCCACCATCCTCTCGGATCAGGTGAAAATTGCCGCGCTGAATACCGAGCATCCCGGCCATTTTGCGGATCTCATCGCCGCCAACCTTGGCCTGCCGCTGATTGACAAGCAGAAGCTGCTTGAGACCGTCTCGGTTCGTGAACGCCTGCAGAAGTTGCTGCCGTTGCTCAATCGCGAACAGGAAGTCCTCACGTTGAGTTCCAAAATCCAGAACGACGTCGCCACCAACATCGCCAAGACCCAGCGTGATTTTTTTCTGCGCGAACAGATGCGCGTCATCCAGCGTGAATTGGGAGACACTGACCCCAACGCGAATGAAATCAAAAGCCTCCGCGAAAAAATCGAGCAGGCCGGCCTGCCCGAGGAGGCGCGCAAGGCGGCGAACCAGGAACTTGACCGCATGCAGCAAACGTCTCCTGCGGCGGCGGAATATGGCGTTGCCCGGAATTACCTCGACTGGATTCTCGCCTTGCCCTGGCAGCAGGAAACCGAGGACAAGCTGGATTTGCCGGCGGCGGAAAAGGTTCTGAACCGACAGCACTTCGGCCTGGCCAAGGTCAAGGACCGGCTGCTCGAATTCCTCGCCGTGCTTAAACGGCGCAAAGAAATCAAAGGACCGATTCTTTGCCTCGTCGGCCCGCCCGGAGTGGGCAAGACATCGCTTGGCATGAGTGTTGCCGAAGCTCTCGGGCGCAAGTTTGCCCGGATCTCCCTTGGGGGCATGCGGGACGAGGCGGAAATTCGCGGCCATCGCCGCACTTACGTTGGTGCGATGCCCGGACGCATCATTCAAACGCTGCGGCGCGTGGAAAGCCGGAACCCGGTGATTTTGCTGGACGAACTGGACAAGGTGGGGGCGGATTTTCGCGGCGATCCGGCGTCGGCCCTGCTGGAAGTGCTGGATCCCGCGCAGAACCATACGTTCACCGATCATTACCTTGATCTGCCGTTTGATTTGTCACGCGTTTTGTTCATCGCCACCGCCAACTGGCTGGATCCGGTTCATCCCGCACTGCGTGACCGGCTGGAAGTCATCGAGCTGCCCAGTTACACCGAGTCGGAAAAACTGCAGATTGCCAAACGCTATCTGGTTCCGCGCCAGTTGGAGGAACACGGGCTTACGCGCAATGATGTGAAGTTCTCCGACGCGGCCCTGCGCCAGCTTATTCGCGATTACACCCGCGAAGCCGGCGTGCGCCAGCTTGAGCGCGAAATTGCCGCGATCAGCCGCAAGGCGGCGCGAAAAATCGTCGCCCGCAACGGCTCGGCGCAAACCGTGAAACTGGAGGCGAAAGAGCTGGAAAGTTATCTCGGCCACGCGAAATTCATTTCTGAAAGCGCCGAGAAAATCGCCGAAATCGGCATCGCCACCGGTCTGGCGTGGACGCCCGTCGGGGGCGACGTGCTGTTCATCGAAGCCACGCGGATGCGCGGTCGCGGCAGCTTGATTCTCACCGGTTCGCTGGGGGAAGTGATGAAGGAAAGCGCGCAGACCGCAGTGAGCTATTTGCGTTCCCAGGCCAAGAAACTGGACCTCGACTTCGACGATTACGGCAAATACGACCTGCACATCCATGTCCCCGCCGGAGCGACGCCGAAAGATGGCCCGAGCGCCGGGGTGACGATCTGTGCGGCGCTGGCGTCACTGATGAGCAAGCGGCGCGTGCGATCCGACGTCGCGATGACCGGCGAAATCAGCCTGCGCGGTCGCGTGATGCGCGTTGGAGGCATCAAGGAAAAGGTCATCGCGGCCTCGCGGTTCGGCGTGAAGCAGGTGATTTTGCCGGAGGGCAACCGGCCGGACTGGGAGGATGTGCCGGCGGAAGTCCGCGCCAAATTAAAAGTGCATTTCGTGAAACAGATCTCCGAGGTGTTGCATCTGGCGCTTGCGGTAAAATGAAGAATTTATTCCAAACCGGCCGGGCCGCCCTGTCATTCTTGGTTCCCTTGATTTTGTTTGTCGCCGCAGGTGCCGCAGCGGCAACGCCCCCTCAGTTGTCCAGCGCGGAACTTCAAGGACGCAAGCTGGCGCAGGAGCTTTGCAATTCGCAGCCCGGGGAGAACTTCACCAACACCGGCGTCCTGCAAATCCGCGCTGGTGATGGCAAGCGGTTTGAACCTTCGGTGACCGTGGAAACGACGGTAAAGCGAGATGGCTGGCAAACGCTCTATTTTGCCACGCTCAATAACGGCAAGGGACATTTTGAATCTGCCCTGACCGTCACCCATGCCGATGGCAAACCCAATGCATACCATTTGACGGAGACCGGTCCGGCCGGACATTTTGAAACAAATCTGAACGGCGACGCCACCATGATTCCGTTTGCCCATTCTGATTTCTGGATCGCCGACCTCGGCTTGGAATTTCTTCACTGGCCCGCGCAGAAGATTTTGCCGAATCCCACCAGCTTGAAGCGCGGCCGGAGCTACACGCTGCTGGAAAGCACCAATCCGGCTCCGTCCACCAACGCCTATTCGCGCGTGTTGTCGTGGATTGACAAGGAGACCGGCGGCCTCCTGCAGGCGGAAGCCTATGACGCGCAGGGCAAATTGCTCAAAGAATTCGCGCCGAAGTCGTTCAAGAAAGTGAACGGCCAGTGGGAACTTCAGGAGATGGAAATCGACAATGACCAGACCGGCTCCCGCACGCGGCTGGAGTTTGATCTGCCGAAAAACTGACGAGACGGTTGAACTTCAACCCATGGCGGGGCGAAACTTTTGTCCCAACAGCCGCTCCGGGAACTTCTTGCGGATAACTCCTTCGGCCGGACGCTTGACTTCGTTTGGCCAGATGCCACGCTGTTTTCGGTTTTCATTTGGAACCGGTTTATGAACCTGAATTTCAATTTTCGGCGGTTTCTGCTGGTTGCCGCCGCCATTTTCCTCACGGCAAATCTGACATGGGCGGAAGACACGAACGTCACCGGGGCGGCAACGCGCGGCGAGACGATTCAAAATTATCTGCGTCTTCAGGAGCAAATCCACACCACCCAGATGGCCATTCAGCAAAGCCAGATCAATGCCTCGCTTGCGGCCAAGGCCAACGCCGACTTGTTGGCGGAGCGGATGCAGTCACTCGAAAAATCCGTGGCCACGCAACACGCCGCCGATGCCGAGGCGGCGCGCAAAACGCAGCAGTTGACGCTGTTTCTGGTTGGCGTGTTTGGGCTGGCGGGGCTGGGCATCATGCTGCTGATGGTTTATTTCCAGTGGCGCGCGTTCACGCAGCTCGCGCAGATTTCCACGGCGCAGCACCCGGCGATTGCCCAGGTCAACGGCGGTGTTCATGAGCTGGCTGCGCCTGGCCGCGCGGTGGTGGAAAGCTCCAACACGCGGCTGCTGGATGTGGTGGGCCAGTTGGAAAAGCGCATTCATGAACTGGAAGACAGCCAGCGTTTGCTGCCGGAAATCAGCCCGGTAAAACCGGCGGCAACAGTCAAGCCGGCGGACTCGCTGACGGAAGCCCAGAAATTCTTTGATGCCAACCAGCCGCAGCCGGCGCTGGATTATCTGGAAAAGATGCTGGCCAACCAGCCGGAAAATGCGGATGCGCTGGTCAAGAAAGCGGTGGCTTTGGAAAAGCTGGGGCGCACCGACGAGGCGCTGTCCTGTTGCGATCGGGCCATTGCGCTGGATGGCACCCTGGCGCTTGCGCATCTGCACAAGGGCGGATTGTTGAACCGGCTGCGCCGTTACGACGAGGCGTTGAACTGTTACGAATCCGCGTTACAGGCGCAGGAAAAAAAAGCCACGGCGCTGGCGAAGCGAGGCGTCAGTTGAAGTTCACCCGCTGGTTGCCGCGCTCGGTTTCCAGTTGCTGGCGCAGCAGGTCAATTTTGAGCCTGAGCAGTTCCCGGTTTTCCTCGGTGCGGAGGGTTAATTCCTTTTCGAGTTCCTGAATGCGCTGTTCATAGGCGGCCATGCGTTCCTGCAACGGCGCGTGCAATTCGTTCAACCGGTGCATCAGGCGCATCACATCCGCCGTCGCGTTGCGCTGGGTGATGAGCAGTTCCTGGCGCTGGACGGCCAGTTCCTGCGCCACGGCTGACTTGAGCGCCTGGGCGATCTGTGGTGCCAATTCCACGGGCATTGCCTGCTGGGTTCGTGCCGGCAAAGCCGCCGAGCCGTTCGAGCCCGCAAATTTTTTCCACCGCGCCAGCAATCCCACGAGGACGAGCAAGCCAGCGATGAAGATCGCGACAATACCCGCCGCCAGCCAGTGGCCGCGATTTTGAGGTTTCGCCTTTTGATTTTGAGGTTGCCCCAACTCTGCATGCGGGGTGGGCGTTTGGCCGAACATCAGCCGGTCGGGTGGAGGCGTTGCGACCGGAACCGGATTGTGGACGGCGACCACGGGGCTGGCGGGTTGGCCTGGCGTCTGGGTTTCATGCAAGCGGGTCAGCGCCGCTTGGATTTTGTCGTCAATCACCTGTCCGCGCCGGACGATCATTTCACCGGGCTCGTAGTGATTGATGACGACCAACTGATTGATTTCACGGGCGCGGGCTTGTTGCGTCAGGTTGGTGTCCAGCGTGCAATTGGGGCGGAGAAAATTCGCCAGGGCGCGGGCGAACAACTGGT
>JAJXXI010000607.1 GCA_021781185.1 bacterium | reverse complement strand
GACTGCACCAGTTGCAGCTCGGTTTCCTTGATTTGCTCAATGGCGTCGGACAACTCCTCGTTTTGTTTTGAAAGCTTCCGCTGGTAGCGATGGCGTTCGATCAGGTTTTTAACGCGCGCCTGCAGCTCCACCGAGGAAAACGGCTTGGCCAGAAAGTCGTTGGCACCGATTTGCAACGCATCGAATTTTGCCTCCTCGTCGGCCCGCGCGGTCAGCAGGATGATCGGAATACCCGAGGTCGGCGCATACTCGCGCAGCTCGCGGCAGACCTGCAGGCCGTCCTTGTGTGGCATCATCAAGTCCAGCAGGATGAGGTCGGGCAATAGCGCGTGAATTTTTTCCGTGGCATCCACGCCGTCCACCGCTTCGGCGACATCGTATTCCTGTTCCAGTTGGGATTTGAGAAACCGGCGCATATCCGGCTCGTCATCGGCCACCAAAAGCAAAGGCCGATGGCTGCGGCGGACAAAATCAGTGGTCGCGGCGGTCTGCCGGGTCGCCGCCATGGAGGGAAACAATTCCGCCCGGCGATACAAGTTGGTCAGCCACTGGTCATCATGCTCCGGTTCACCACCGGACTCGGCCAGGGTCAGCGCGCGGGCGGCAGATGCCAGCTTGTTGCCCTTGAGATAAGGCAGGCGGATGGTGAAAGTCGTCCCCTTGCCTTCCTGGCTCTGGACGTTGACCGTGCCGTTTTGAATTTCCACCAGCTCTTTCACCAGGGCCAGACCGATGCCCGCCCCCTGGAATTTCCGTTTGGACGAGCTGTCCTCCTGCCAGAACCGGTCAAAAACAAAAGGCAGGCTTTTCACGGCGATGCCCACGCCGGTATCCTCCACTGACAATACCAATTCGCCATTTTGCAGTTGCACGCGCAACCGAATCCGCCCGCCTTCCGGGGTGAATTTCAACGAATTGAACAGCAGGTTCAAGGCGACTTTTTCCAGCTTGTCGTGATCGCCCAGAATGGTATCCAGCGCCGGGTCAATCTGGGTTTCCAGCGTGATTTTTTTGTTCACCGCCACCTGCCGCACCGCGCTGGCCAGACCGTTGATGAACTCCGGCAAAGCGATGGCCTCGCTTTTGACCTGCAACCGGCCGGATTCCAGCCGGATCAACTCCAGCAGATCGTTGATGAGCTTGAGCAGGCGCATGCCGTTGGCCCGCATGGTCAGCAATGTTTCCCGCGCAGCCGGATCAAGCCGGTCCTGATACTGATGAATGAGCGATTCCAAGGGCGAGAGCAGCAGCGTCAGGGGGGTGCGGAGTTCGTGGCTAACGTTGGCGAAGAACCGGCTCTTGAGCTTGTCGAGTTCGATGAGCTTGTGGTTGGTTTCTTCGAGCTCCTGTTTGCTCCGGTCCAATTGGTAGCGGAAGGCAAATTCACGAAAACGAAGCAGATTGTAAAAATGACTTCCCAAGACGACAAACACGCCAGTTACAAAGAGAAAATATACATTGTTAAAAAAAATTCTGGTATCTAGCACTATGCCTTTAGAAAAACAGGCTGCTAAATAAAAAACCATAACCTCGATAAAGACAATGACGCTGTCGAGCAATGTCCAGCGCAGGATGATCGCTGCTCCAAGTAACACCAAATTCAATCCCGCATAATAAGGGGATTCCGCGCCTTGTGTTTTATAAATCATCAGGGAGATGAAACAGGTGGGGAGTGCTGGCAGAACCCAGCCCAATATTCGGTAGTGTTTCGTCCCAATCGGTGTTTTAACAAGCCACCAAATAAAAAGCAAAAGTGCCGAGCAGATCAATCGCAACTGGAAAAAATCCCAGAAATGCGTGCGATAAACAAACCAGTCTAAACTGCTTCCGGCCGGGACGAAGATAAAAGCCAGAATTGAGGCGACCCGAAAATTGCGAATCCAAACATTGCGTTCGTTCTTTAGAAACGCCTGTTGAATTTCTGGATTTTGCTGGGGACGCAAATTATTCATTCGAGGGTTTACGAATTTCAGCGAAAATATTTACGCTCGAAGGCTCGGAATATATTTGGACAAAATCTTTTGAGATGTTTTTGGGAATAATTTCTTGCATCTGATTGGCGTCACGATAAGTCAGATACCAGTCAACCATGCATTCCATCCACCCACGTGATGGGTTGCAGGCATCTACGTTGGAAACCAAGACCTTGCCGCCAGGGGCAGCCAATTCGTAGAACACTTCCAACAACATTGTGCAAATGCTGTCTGGCAGATAGTCGAATAATCCGGCGCAATACACCAAATCATAGGTGCCCTTTTTGAATTGGGAATTGTCCTTGATTAACTGGGCGACTGATTTTTTAAATACAGAAATATTCGTTCGCCGTCTGTTTTTTTCTCTAATCTGACCGAGGGTTTGCTGGGCATATTTCACCGTCTCATTGTTGAAATCTAGCAACGTGAAATTCGCCGTATTGCTGTGAATGGACTGCGACATGAATCGTTGAATTTCCACAGCGGGTCCACAACCGAGGTTGAAGATATGTGTGCGGTTCCCGCTTTGTGATATGCGAATGCTTTCTGACTGCAAGTGTCTTACCAAGGTATCAATGCGATTTTGATGGGCGACTACTGGTGGCGTATTAAGAAAGAAGGCGTTTAGAAGTTTAGCGTAGAGGGAGCCGCCTTGAAAGGGAGCTTCAGTCATCATCTTTACCATTCCATAATCACCCGCATAACCCAACGGCTTTTCAAATGTTCGATGCATGAATGGAGAGCACAAAACAAGCGGGTGCAGCAACCGTTTTGCAAATAGACTGTGGGCTGGAAGTGAAGGTGTCTCAACGCGAGAAATCAACGATTCAAATCTCTCAAATAATGAGATCAAGGACGCAATGACGGGTTTGCACAGGTGTTGCAGAGTCTCCTGTTCGAGGGTGTTTTGCTTTTGAGACGTGAGTGAAACAAGCGATAATTCAACCTTGTCGAGCCAAAGTTTCAAATCATGCAAAAAATTTTGCAGGTCGGCTACTGCAACCTTGAACTCCGGGGAGATGATGTAATATTTCTGCCATTCCCGCAGGAATTCCTTGAATTCGTCTGCAATGTGCCCGCCATGTCGGGAAAGCAAGTCGGCTTTTACTTTGGACCACTGCGCCTCGTCCAGGGTCACTTCGCAGACCACTTTGGCACCTGCGTCCACCAGCGAGCGGATGATAGCCCGCCCTGAATAGATTACCTGTCCCTGAAACTGGATGCTGAATTCTGTCAGCGCCTCCGAAGTGCTCAAAACCGCATTGGGACTGTATATTTCAAAGGTGGCTGAGTGCCTCGTCATTCGTCCCAGCGCGCCACGCAGGGTAGTGCCCTCCGCAGTTTTGAAAGCGACGAAGGATTCTTTCAATCCCGGATTGGTTGTGGGCAGTGGCACCGGTGGCGACAGGGTTGCGCTGCCGTTGTGGGCGGTTCCGTTGCCATTCAATGCGTGACTCATGGTGGATGGATAGTTGAATTTTCCAGCCGAAACAAAATTATTATTTTTCCAGCATTTACCCCATGAATAGTCTCCATTTTCGTAAGGCGGGAGCTGATCGTATGAACACTGGTTTTGTTTCTCGTTAAAAATGCCAGCCACAGGATACTGACACCGCCTGACTAAGGAATGCGTAGGTGCCATCAGCCGGGTGATAGCTTGACGGATACCCCAACGGGGCCGCGCTCCCGGTAACGGTGTGATCCGGTCCATAACCAAGCTGATAAGCAACGTCGAAACTGAAATGTTCCCCCTTGTAGCCGGTGCCGACGCTGAAAAAATGCTTAATCATGTCGGCCACAAGCGGTGTATAATGCGCATTGGGCACTGAGTTCTCATTTAAAATGTATCCGGCGCTGACATGCCAGCCATTGTCGAAGTAGCGGGTGGCTCCGAATTCGTAATACCAACTGGATTGCCAGTCTAGTGCCAGCGGGATGTTGCTCAACGAGACCACCGGGTTGGGGGTGGATTGATGAATGTTCAGATTTCCCACGGTTGACCAGTCGGTATACTCGGCGTCGAACTCCAGATTCCATTTTTTAGTCGGACGAAAGGAAATGCCGGTAGCGACCTGAAGCGGAAAAGGATAATTCACACTGGCGGAGCTGTCGGTGGCGGGCAACAGACCGTTATATTCTGTTTTCGTGTGTCCGCCAAAATCCATTTGAGTTGAACTGCGAAATGACGCACCTAGGGATACTTTGGGGTGCGGTTGCCACAACAAACCAAAATTGTAACCCAATGCCCAAGCATCGCCCTTGAACTCAAACAGGTCGTTGTTGGGCGTGGGGGTCAGGCCTTGCTGCAAATCAATGTCGGCATAATTGACCATTAAGCCTGCCGCAACGGACAGATTCCAAGGCAACTTGTAGGCGACGACTGGATTGATGGTGTAGTAGTTGAGCGACGCCTCGGTGGCAACGGTGCGAAATCCAGTATCCTGCGGCCACTTTAAGCTCAGTCCGTAAGGGGCATAAAGGCCGAGGCCCAAACTTAACCCGGAGTCTTCAAGGTTATATGTATAGAACAATTGCGGGACTGCATGCAGTTTGGCCTGATTGTAATAGGTGCTTGAACTGCCGGGTGGCTGGTAGCTTGGATCCAAATAAATGCTATACAAACCAACCCGGACATTGCTGCCTTCCAATTGAGTGATGCCTGCGGGATTGTAATAAATCGCCGAAGGATTATCTGCCGTGGCGACAAATGCCTCGCCGCGCGCGGTGGCAAAGGCGTCTTGATCCGGCAGACGAAATCCGCCGGCGGAGAGGGGTTCGCTGCTGAAGGCGGCCAATCCGATTACAATGGTTGCTTTGATGGATGCATGTTTCATGGTTTTTTTAATTGATGAATATGAGGAGGCGGGCGCGGATTGGAAATCTCGGTTGTTCATTTGGGGGTGGTTTTGTCCTGCTGGATTGCCTTGCGGAAAAAATTGTTGGCACCAATTTTTTCGGTTATCCATTCGCCCGCACGCGGAAATAAAGCAGTAAACGCCAGCAAAGGACGGACGGGCATCGGGTTGATGATGAGTTCTGGAGAATCGCACTCAATGGCTCGCAAGACAGCATTCACAACTGCCTCCGGTGGGGAGACCCCGAGCAAGGCCGGGGCGGAGACGCCTGTTTTAGCCTTGAGCCGGGAATAGATGCCTGCTTCCACAAACCCGGGAACAATGGCTGACGCGCTGGGTCCTTCTGTCCGGTAGGTCGAGCGCAATGAAGCCGTAAAGGCAATCAGTCCCGCCTTCGTGGCGGCATAGGATTCTTGAAATGCCGGGCCGGATTTACCCGCGAGTGAAGCGATGTTTACGATGTGGCCGCGTTTTTGCGCGAGCATGGTCGGTAATACTAACCGGGCCAGCATCATGGGAGATTCCAGATTAACTGCCAGAACTTCGGCAATTTGAGCTTCCGTCAACTCATGGAAAAACGAGGTGTATTCAACGCCGGCGTTGTTCACTAGAACATCAACGCGGCCAAACCGATCAAGCGCGGTTTCAATTAATTTTACCCTTTGCTGGTTGTCTCGGAGATCACAGATCATATCAACCGAGTCACAACCTTCTTTTTCAATTTCCGATCGCAAAGCTTGCAAATCGTTGCCCGGATAAGCCGCCAAGACCAACCGGGTTCCGAGTCGCGCAAAGGCTCTCACAAAATGAACGCCTATGCCGCCCGAAGCGCCAGTCAACACAACAACATTACCGGGTTTGATCTGCATTTTCAGAAATATTTTATTTTTGCGAGTGTCTTGATATTCTCCACATAGGAAACTATCAATGATTCGCATCCCTGCTGGAAACAAATTAGGAACATTTTTTTGGCAAACATCCAGTGCTCCGAATGAACTGGCTCCCCCATCGGTGCCCCGACCTCCCAACCACAGTCTGCATATTAGCGCCACATCGGTCTAGCATGGTCAAAAAATGGCCATTAATTGTCCCGAATTCAAGCGTTCATGGTTTCATTTATTTGATTATTCCGGGCTAACACTTTGTTCGGCCTGTCACCGCAGTTTTCATGCCGCGCATAAAGATGGGAGGCGACCCAGTGCATTGCAATTCAGTTGGTTTGCGATGTGAGCGGTTTGTTTTAATAAGGCTGGACCGGGGGCCCACAATTGGGCTCATGCACACGAGCCGTTGTCTATACTGGACGGCAGTCTGGCTGGTTCTTGGCGATTTGGCCATTGTTAGCTTTCAAAAACACCAGCCCACTGTGATCATCAGCGCCTGGCTGAGAAACTTGTAGGTGCCGTCGGCACTTTGGCCGGAAAACAATCCCGGGGTGGATGAGGGCGTGCTGCCGGTGACCGTGTGGGTGGGCCATAGCCAAACTGGTAGGTGATGTTGTAATTGAGGTTCTGGCCTTGGTGCCCAACTCCCAAGCTGAAAAAATGCCGGTCCATGTCCGCCACCAGCGGACTGTAATATTCGGTGGGAACCGAGTTCTGATCGAACGCATAGCCGGCGCTGGGGCTGATTCCATCAGCAACGTCAACTGGGGTTATTCCTGCAACAATCTTTCCTATTACGGCCAATACACAGTTCGCTGCTGGTTACCAATGTGAATCGTTTTCAACCGCCGGCGGCAGTTGCCAATTGTCTCTTTGTTGTCTGGGTGAATAATGCCGATTTTGTCGGCGACATGAACAGTCCCCGTGTCGGCAGCCCGGCTGGTGCTCCGAATAACGGCACGAACCTGTCCGCTTGGATCGTGGCGATCAATCAGCATCTGGCCAACGATTACAACATCATCACGAATCTCTATGCCAAAGGGTGCCGCGTGCTGGTCGCACCCAACGTGACGAATGTGACTGCCGTTCCGGAATTCAACCAGTCCCCCTCCGCCTGGCGGGCATTTGTGCGCCAGCGCATCATCGGTTTCAACACCAATTACATGGCGATGTTGAACCAGATCACCGCCGGTTCACCGGGGTTGCGGATTTACGTCCCCGATGTTTTCCAGTTGCTTGATAATGTTTTGACCAATGCCGCCTTTTACGGATTGACGAATGCCTTGCTCGCGGGGCAGCCCATTGATGCGGTGGATGCCCTGCCTGGTGTTGCACTGAATGGTGCAGGCAACAATTATGTTTTCTGGGATTGTCTTGGCAATCCCAACGCCAAAATGCACGAAGTTCTCGCCGACATTGTTCAGCAAATGATTTCGCCTGTGCAGTTCAGCCGCATCATTCCCGGCAGCGGCAGCAACCGATTGGATATGGTGAACCTGCCGATTGGCATGAGTGGCTGGGTGTGCTGCGCCACCAACTTGAGCCTGCCGGTCTGGCAGACGAACAGTTTTGTGTTGAGCGGAGACTCGGCCACACAATCCATTTTCGTTTCCCGCAGCGGGGCGCAACAGTTTTACAGGCTGGATTTTCCCTGGCAGTGGTCGTGGCCATGAAAAAGCCGGACAGCCAACGGCCGTCCGGCGGTGATTGGAAGCGTTCCCTGGCCGTCATTTTTTCAACTGCTCATGGCCCCAGCGCAACATGCGCTCGGTGGTTTCCCAGCCGATGCAGGAGTCCGTGATGCTGACGCCGTAACGCAGGTCCGCCTTGTCGTTCGGGATGGGCTGGTTGCCTT